>JANEIH010000020.1 GCA_024513425.1 Sulfurimonas sp.
AGATGGTGAAGAAAAAAGCCATTGATTTTACCTATAACTATCTTGTTGCGTTGCGAAAGCAGGTGAAAAAACTGCTTGATAACGGTGAAGATATTGGTGATGTTGTTGATGCAGTTGTTATGTCGGAGTATAAAAAAGTTCCTTTTTATGACTCTATTCACAGACAGAATGTAGAGACGGTCTATAGAACATTGGAGTGGGAAAGTGAATAAAATATTTTTAATTTTAATAAGTGGATTTATATCACTGTCTGCGTTGGAGTTTCATACATATAAAGAGGCTCTGAAGCTACAGAAAAAAAATGCCAAACTTATTATGGTTGATGTGATGCGAAGTGATTGTCATTATTGTAAGGATATGCAAAGGGAAGTTTTTGACAACAAAGAGATGTCTGTATGGTTAGAGAAGCGTTTTATTCCTGTGAAGATTAATCTTGATTTTGATGCATTGCCACTAGGTATGCATACTTACTTTACACCAACATTTTTCTTTATAGATTCCAATCAGCAGATCGTTAAGAAGATTCCAGGCTCATGGAATATTCAAGATTTTAAAGATTTAACAAGAAATATAAAATAAAGAGATATTCGATGAAAAAATTTACACTCATTTTACTTAGCTTTTGTACTCTTTTGTTTGCAGACACAGAGTATGCAGACCCAAAGCCTTCGATTGACAATCCTAGACAAATTGTCTTTTCTGTCACAGAAGATTCACCGGCTGCTCTAGACCATATACTGAGTGTCGCAAACAATGTATTGAAGTTTTATGGACCGGAAAAAGTAGAGATGAAAATCGTTGCTTACTCTAAAGGTCTTACGCTGTTGTATAAACGCAATCGAAAGAGTGCTATACGCGTAGATGCTTTAATGCAGTACGGTGTAGAGTTTGTTGCCTGCGGTAATACAATGCGAACATTCAAAGTAAAAAAAGAAGACCTGATAGAGGGCTCTGTAATTGTAACAGCCGGCGTGGTTGAACTTTTAGAGAGCGTAAAAGCAGGTTGGATTTATATTAAACCATAAGGATAACAGATATGAAAAAGATATTACTATTTGCAGTTGCACTTCTTTGTGCTATTTCACTTCACGCAAAGGGTGATTTGAATATTTTTAGTGTTGATAATACTAAAGGAAAAATCACATCCGATACAATTGCCAAAACTTTAGAGAAGAGTGGCTTTAGAATCGATCTTGTCAGTAAAATGAATGGACCATTTAAGATTCAGTTTAAACAAACTGACTTTGTGATTTTTACACTAATGACGGTACATCACACTAAATTAGCAGCTGATCTACTTATGAAGTATCCACAAGCTGGAGCACTTACACCAATGGGTGTAGGAGTTTACCAAAAAAAAGGCGATAATACTCTTTATGTCTCTATTTTAACGGCAGATGCACAGAGAAAAATCTTAGGAATTAACTCTAAAATTCTTGATACCATTGATAATGATCTTATCAAAGCACTTAAAATTGCATTACCGGGTGCTACAATGAAAGAGAGTGAAGATTCACTCAAGACAGCACATAATTTAGTGACAACATATGAGCTAGATCTCGATGGAGAAGATTGGGAAGATGCAAAAGATGAGTTTGAGATGAGTCTTGAAGAGTCTTTTAAACCGTATGGTTTTGTAACGGCTGGAACGCAGGATTTGACATTTTTAAATGATAAGATTGAAGAGATGTATGATTTTTACGATACATACTCTATCTGTAAATTAAAAGTTATCTATACAGTGGCAAAATCACGTCCGGAAGCTTCAGCATTTGCACCATGCACAACAATGGTCTATAAGAGAAAAAATGAGGATAAAATTGTAGTAGGTTTTCCATCAGTTTACAACTGGATGAGCTCTGCAAGAGTAGAAGACAAAGCTGCGAAAAAAGAGCTTTTAAAAGCACAGAGTGATTTTGAGTCAATTTTAAAAGAACTTACTGAATAATTTATGGCATATATGGGTATAATTTCAAATATACCCATATAGGAAGTTAAATGCCTACCGCTACAATCTCAATCAAGCCAAATAATCATCGTATTTATCGATGTCCGCAAGATAAAAAAGAGGATCTTCTAAATAAGATCATAGAAGAAAATAATAGTAAAGATATTTTAGTTGCCTGCTTGGCTAAACCCGAAGTTTTAAAAGCAAAGTTACGAAATCAAAATATTAGAGTGATTGAAGATAGAGAACTCATACAAAATAGAGAACTCACATGTGACTTTTTAATCAGTTATGATATGCCAATTGAAGCGACTGTTTATATGGAAAGAGTTTCAAAAGCTACAAACAGAGCTGTAATGTTGTTGAATGAGAGTGAGCAAAAAGCACTACATCATATAGAAAGATTGCTTGGGCGTGCAATTAAGCAAGAGCAGGTTGTAGGATTTGAATACCCTCAAAAAACAAAAAAATTATTAGATAGATCTGTAGGAAAAAAACTTTCAAAAGAAGAGATCAAAGAGGTTGCGAAGAAGCGTTATGAAAAATCTACGCAGGAGAAACCAAAGTTTGAGGAAAAGCCAAAGCGTAATTTTAAAAGCGATGAAAAAAAAGATGATAAAAGGGCAAAAAAAAGAAAATCATCTCAAGCTACAGGCAGGAAGATCTCTATTAAAGCACGCAAAGTAAAAGAGGATTAAGTCTCTTCTATAATTTGCGCAACTCTTTTTGAACTGCCATGTTGCAGATACTCACGCAGTGCTTTTGAGTTTTCTAAAAAGTAAGAAGTATCATACTTTTTATAACTCTCCAATAAATTCTCTACCGTAACACCATCTTGTAAAAACTCCGGATGAATCTCCACTCCTTTAAACTTCTCAAACATAATATTTGCAAGCCCTACATGAGGGAGCTTTACAACATAACTCCCAATAAAATAGTCCAATGGTTTTGCTTTGTATGCCAAGATAAAAGGTGTGCCGATAAGAGCAGCTTCAAGTGTTGCCGTACCACTACAGATAAATGCAAAATCAGCCTCACGCAGGGTTTTGTGTGCTCCATGACGCACTTCAAAATTTGAGAGATCTCCATAAAGCTCTTTAATATCTTCATCTGAAAAATATTTAGGAATGATAACTGTAGCTTTTTTTATCTCACGCAGCTCTTTGCGTAACTCTTGAAATATCGGCATCAGTTGCTTAATCTCACCCTTACGGCTTCCCGGCATAAAGGTAATATGTTTTATCTTTTGAACGCTACTCTCTTTAAACTCTTTAATCTGATCAAGCAGCGGATGCCCTACATATTCAATCGGTGCATCTTTTGGATAGCAGGAGGGCTCAAATGGCAAAATAGAGCAGAGATGGTCTATGGTATGTGCTAAAACAGGGATGCGTTTTTTCTTCCATGCCCAAGCCTGAGGTAAAATATAGTAGATAATCTCTTTGTTTGGATATCTCTTTTTTATCTTTTTTGCAAGGGGGAGATTAAATCCTGATGAGTCAATAAGCAGGACTTTGTCAGCTTCACGAGAGAGCTCTACCATTTCATCTGCAAGTTTGAAAAAGAAGCGTAGTTTTTTGAGTGCATCAATGATGCCCATAATGGCAAAACTTCTTAAATCTACGATAGGCTTACCAAGATCACTGTCAAATATACCCATAAGCTCTGTATCCTCACGCAACTCATTTTTTAAAGATTTGAGATGAACATTTGCCGAGTGTTCAAGTGCAGATACAAGAATTTTCATGAGTTTTAAGCCTTAATCATTTATAATGTTAGAATTATATCGAAGGTGTACTGCAATGTTGATAAAAAATGCGATAGTTTGTGATGTAGATGGTGAGAGGGAAGTTGATGTACGGATTGAAAATAGTTTTATTGTAGAGATAGGCAAGAGACTCAGTGGCGGTGAAACAGTAGATGCGCAAGGTGCCTACCTGCTTCCATCTTTAGTAGATCTCAATGTTCGCCTAAAAGATTCACAGCTTAACTCAAAAAGTATTGTAGCAGTAGCACGGGAGGCCGAACAAGGTGGAGTAGGGCATATTGTCCTTAATGCCGACAGTACACCTGCCATAGATAATGAAGTGGTTTTAGAGTTTGCACAAAATTCCATCAAGAGAATTGATGCTGTTCATGTAGATTTGATGCTTAATGCCTTAAAAGAAGATATGACACTCTCAAATATCGCAATTCTTTTGAAAAAAGGAGTTATTGCTCCCTATATGAGTACTATTGCAAAAAATAATATTGCCATTAAGATTGCTGAATATGTGCAGATGTATGGCGTGACACTTTTTTGTAAAGCAGAAGATAACTCACTTATTAATGCAGGTGTAATGCTTGATGGTGATATAAACTCTCGCCTTGGACTTGCAGGTATTCCGGAGATATCTGAAGTGTTGCATGTCTCACGCATGATAGAGATCGCAAGATATTTTAATATTAAAATCCTTTTTAAATCGATTGCATCTCCTCGTTCAGTTGCATTGATTGCCAAGGCAAAAGAGGAGGGTATGGATGTTGCCTGTGAAGTCTCACTGCATCATCTACTTCATTGTGATGAGAGGTGTGAAGGTTTTAATACAACAGCAAAACTTGACCCACCGCTTGCATCAAAAGGGAATATGCTCCTCCTGCGTGAGGCATTGAAAAACGGACTTATAGATACACTAACAACACTACATCAGCCAAACTCACCGCTCAATAAAGAAGTAGCATTTTACGATGCCGCTTATGGATGTGAGGCACTTTCTGATGCCTTGCCACTCTACTATACAAAGCTTGTAAAAAGCGGACTGCTCTCAATGCAAGAGCTTCTAAAATTGACAGTTACAAACCCTGCAAGAAACATAGCTCTTCAGGCTGGAAAAATAGAAGTAGGAGAGCGTGCTGATTTGGTTTTGTTTGATATCGGTAAAACCTATGAAGTAAAAAATCAGCAATCGCTTTATAATAAGCAAGAGCTTATTGGAGAAGTAAGAAGGCTTTAACTTCTCTTGGCATAAAACTCTTTTTTATACTCCAAAAATCTATCTTCTAGAATTGCCTCACGCACCTCACGCATAAGATTAAGATAGTAGTGAAGATTATGAATCGTTGCAAGTCGAAAATAAGTTATCTCGCGTGAGCGAAAGAGATGGTTGATATAGGCTCGTGAGTAGGTCTTGCAGGTAATACATTTACATTCAGGATCAATCGGAGCCTCATCTTCTTTATATCTTGCCCCTTTGATATTGAGTTTTCCAAAAGAGGTAAAGAGTGTACCGTTTCTTGCATTGCGTGTCGGCATCACGCAGTCAAACATATCGATACCGCGTTGGATATTCTCTATCAAATCCTCAGGAGTTCCAACACCCATAAGGTAGCGTGGTTTATCTTGCGGCATATACTGAGTTGTATGTTCTACCGTGTCGTACATCTCATTGTTAAGCTCACCTACAGAGAGACCTCCAATGGCAAAACCATCATAATCAAGTGCGCACAACTCTATTGCACTCTTAGTGCGAAAAGCCTTGTCCGTTCCACCTTGGATGATTGCAAAGATGTTTTGGTCAACGCCGATGCCTTCTTTCTGTTTTGCACGGAAGTACTCTATAGACTCTTTTGCCCATGCAGTTGTACGCTCAATCGAGAGTTTGATACGCTCTTGCGTTGCAGGAAGTGCTACAAGATCATCTAAAATCATCATGATATCCGAACCAAGATTATGCTGGATGTCAATAACTTTTTTTGGAGTAAAAAAGTGCTTACTTCCATCTATATGACTACGAAATTCAATACCGTCCGTTTTTGGTTTACTTATATCAGAGAGAGAAAATGCCTGAAAACCACCGCTATCTGTTAAAAAGCTTTTCGGGTACTTTGTAAAACCATGTAATTTTCCTGCTTTTGCCACTGTTTTGTCTCCCGGGCGCAGGTACATATGGTAAGTATTTGCCAAAATTATTTCGGCACCGAGCATATTTAAAACATCATGGAGATCAAGTGATTTTACACTCCCAAGAGTACCAACAGGCATAAATACAGGAGTTTTGATGGCTGAATGTGCAGTCTCAATCGTAGCGGCGCGTGCTTTGTTGCTTGTAGCTTCTAAAGTAAATTTCATAATCTCTCAATAGCTTTAATTTTTATCTAATTATAGCCAATTTTATTGCTGTTTTGGCGGAAAAAAACAAATAAAAACTGTAAAAATATCAAACTTTTTAGCTTCGATTTGATACAATTTAGAAAGGTTGGACAATCACTTTAAAAAACAAGGGTATCCTACAATAGTTTAAGCTTTTGTCTTGTAAAATTATGGGCAAAAAAATTATAAGAAGATTGCAGAATTAGAACACTTTTGTGATCTTTATGCAACCTAACTACTCTATACTTTTAACAAGTAAATAAAAAGGATACACAAGATGAAAAAAATCGTTTTATCAGCTTTGGCCGCTTTAACCTTAGGCTCAGTTACCGTAAATGCAGATGAGGGGCGTAGTAAAACTACAACACCACTTTTTTCTCATGCAGACAAATTAAAATTTAGCATTCTGGCATATTTGGGTTATAGATATGATGATTATAGAAGTGGTTTAACATCAGATGGCACAACAGCTTATGGAAAAGATACATCAGATTTTGAAGTTCGTCGTGCATATTTTCAACTAAAAGCATATCTTTTAGAGGACCAAAAATCTTACTACCGTGTAACATTTGATATCAGTAAAGATGTGACAGGCGATGAGAAGGTTCGTGCGAAATATGCATATCTTTATCTAAATGAGCTATTTACCAAAACAGGTGTGGAGATTGGTCTTGTTCATCGTCCTTGGCATGATTATGAAGAGCATAATGCTTGGTGTTATAGAAGCATCTCTAAAGTTCTTATTGAAGACAATAAGCAGGGTCCTGGCTTGTCAAACTCTGCTGACTTTGGGGTGACATTTAAAACAAAAACACAATATTTTGATGCGGACTATGGAGTATTTAATGGCGAGGGATACCACTCTGCGAGTAATGGCAATGGTGTGAGTTTTGAGTGGAGAACAACTGCCCATATTCTTGGTGTCAACGGTAAAGATAAACAAACAGAGAAAAGATATTGGGATGCTTCTTTCTTTGGTCAATATAATCAAAGGCATAAAACTGTTGGAGTTGGAACACAAACAGAGAATCAAGATTTAATCTTTGGTGGATTACACACTGTCTATAATCAACCATCATTCTTAATAGCAGCAGAGTATGTCTATTCTGACAATACTTCAAATATTGCTAACAATGTATCTCAACAAGCCGGTTCGGGTTATTCGCTAAATGGTGAGTATCGCATGGGTGCCGATAAAGAGTATAGAGTGCTTGCCCATTACAACTCATGGACAAAAGAGCAAACGGCAGGTTCTGCAGAACCAGAAGATAGAGGCTATATTGTCGGTGGAGCGTGGCATCAAAATAAAAATGTTGAGTGGGTAGCAAATGTTATTGTTACTGATAATGAGGCTAGTAGTACTAAAGAAAAAGAAAATGGCATTGAGTATATGGTAACAGCAGAAGTAAAATTCTAAAGTGAAGCCTTTTTACTTAAGGCTCCACTCTTAAATACCATCTACTCGTAAAACTTTCGTATTTCCAACCATCAACTCAATAGTCATAAAAATTCTTTTAAATACAGATTCTTGGCGGTATTTTAGGTTATGTTTTTTGCAGATATCTTTTACTATCGGTTGCATTTTTTGATAAAAAGAGTGTGGCATATTTGGAAAGAGGTGATGCTCTACTTGATAATTTAAAAAGCCATGCAAAAAGTCGATAAAATCACTGCCTGTATTATAATTTACACTTCCCATAATCTGGCGAAGATAGTACTCACCTTGAGATTTATGAGGTGATGAAAATTGGTAGATATCCTCTGCAGAGTGGTTTGGAACGATAACCAAAAATGAGTGAAGATTTGCGAAAAATTCACCAAGCAGTAAAAATCCAAGAGCAGTTCCTGCAGCACTCCAGCCCCACGCAAAGAAAAGTAGAGGAAGAAAAACAAATTGAAAAAGTGCATATGGAAGCAGGTACTCTCTCCATAACTCTTGACCTCTTTTTGTAAACACAGAGAAGTCATAGTGTTGTGTTCTTGGGTCGTTTATCGTTTTATTGTCTTTATTCTCTAAGATTCTTTGTGTATTTGGAGCATAATAAGCAAGTTTCCAGATGCCCGCAAAGATATATACAACTGCATATTTCATCCACATGGGAATTTTTGCATTATGAAGCCACTCAAGATTTTTCTCGACATTGTCGGGATCATCAAGTTCACCAAGATGGTAATGGTGCATAATGTTATGTTCATATACCCATGCGTTCGGTTTTATCCAATCAAGCCAGTCGATGTAGCGTCTCCAACCTTTTGCATAACCTGCTTTTGTGTATCTGTATGGAATATTTGGCACTTTATCGTAAGCACCGTGAAGAATTGGGTGTGTTACATTTGCCCAGCGAGCGACATTTCCTACGCCGATAAGGAAGGCTCCAAGGATTCCAAAAAGCCAAAAGTCCAAAGTGGACATTCCTGAATTGTAAGTGCTCATTATTGTAACAACTGCTACAAGAGCAAAACCACAAATAGTGGAAAATCGTCCCCACTTTTCGAGTTTTAAAAGGTGCTCAAAATCCTCTTCTCCTACTTCTATTGTCTGTTTTATCTTATCAATATCGTATTGTAATTGTTCTTTATTGACCTCTTCATACGGCGTGTATTGTGTATCTTTTTTGCTAGGTGCTTCATGACCGGTGAATTTTGACAAATTTTACCTTAGTTTTATATTTTTTGTAATTATAGATAAATTATATTTAACTTATATATAAACAAAGAGTATATCTCAAAACTTTTTTATCTAATGTAAATATCATTTTGGATAAAATAACAATAATTATAATAATTGGAGATTTTAATGGACGCAGCCAAATATATTTGGATGAATGGAGAGTTTATAGCCTGGGATGATGCAAAAGTACATATACTCTCACACACACTGCACTATGGAAATGGTGTAATTGAAGGAACAAAAGCTTATAAAACCGAAAAAGGGTATGCGATTTTTCGTTTGAATGACCATACAAAACGATTAAAAGAGTCAGCAAAAATGACACTTATTGATATTCCTTACAGTGTTGAAGAGATGAATCAGGCACAAATCGATCTGATTAAAAAAAATGAATTCACAGGAGATAATGTTTATATTCGTCCTTTTGCATTTTTAGGTTATGGTGTAATGGGTGTTTATCATAAGAGTGCACCGGTTGAGACTGCTATGGCCGCGTGGGAGTGGGGCGCATACCTTGGTGAAGAGGGAATGCGTAAAGGAATCCGTCTTAAAATTACTTCAATGACAAGAGCTGCAAATAGTTCAAATATGGGCAAAGCAAAAGCAACAGCGAACTATTTAAACTCACAAATGGCAAAATTTGAAGCGATTGACTGTGGTTACGATGAAGCACTTCTGCTTGATGATCAGGGCTATATTGCCGAAGCAAGCGGTGCATGTTTTTTCATGGTGAAAGATGGAGAGCTTATTACGCCTCCAAATGACAACTCACTCGCTTCAATTACACAAAAAACGGTAATTGAGATGGCTGAAGATATGGGCATCAAAACAATTCGTCGTCGTATTACCCGCGAAGAGGTCTATGTTGCCGATGAAGCATTTTTAACAGGAACTGCCGCAGAGATTACGCCTGTTGCCGTTATTGATGCAAGAGAGATAGGAGCTGGTTCTCGTGGAGAATTGACAGAGAAAATTCAAAGTGGATACTTTGATATTGTATTTGGTAGAAATTCAAAGTATGAGCACTACCTCACATATATAGATTAGTAAAAGGGAAATAATTTGAAACAAAATATATTAATGGCTTCAGATATGAATGACTATTTCAACAAGAAAAAGAGTCAAGGAGGTGGTTTTAAACAAAACTCTTCTAATGGGAATAGCAAAGGACCGAGTGGTCCACAGATGCCAAATCTAAACTTTGATATGAGTGGAAAAAAAGCTACATTTATCTACTTTATAGTAGCTATTGTAGTTGTTTTAGTGCTTGCGAAACCTTTTACGATTATTGAAGAGGGACAGCGTGGTATTTTAAGCACAAATGGTAAATATCAAGACCAGGCACTTCTTCCGGGGTTGCATTTTATTATCCCGGCTATTCAAAAGGTTTATATTGTAGATACAAAAGTTCGTATTATCAACTATGCTTCTCGTATTGACTCTGTTGCAACACGAGGCGATGGAATTATTACGAAACCGGCAGTTACTGTTTTAGACAAACGCGGGCTTCCCGTATCTATTGAACTGACTGTTCAATATAGATTAAATGCTCAATTTGCAGCACAAACTATCTCTAATTGGGGATTTAGTTGGGAAGATAAGATTATCAACCCTGTTGTTCGTGATGTTGTTCGTAATGTAATTGGTAAGTATGAAGCAGAGTCGCTCCCGCAAGAGCGTAATGTAATTGCTACTGAGATTGAAGTGGGAATCAGAAAAAGTGTAGAGGTTCTTAAAAACTCTCCCGCAATCCTGCAATCTGTGCAACTGCGTGAAATTTTACTCCCTCTGAAAGTCAAAGAACAAATTGAGCGTGTTCAACTTGCAAAGCAAGAGGTACAGCGTGCAGAACAAGAGGTACAGCGTGCAAAACAAGAGGCGCTTAAGCGTGCTGCAGAAGCTCGTGGTGTTGCTGAAAAAGCAAGAATTGAAGCACAGGGTAAAGCAGATGCTGTTACAATTGAAGCAAAAGCAAATGCAGCTGCAAACATTGCCATCGCAAAATCTTTAACACCAAAACTTCTGCAATTAGAGCAGATGAAAGTGCAAAGTAAATTTAATGATGCTCTGCGTGAGAACAAAGATGCAAAAATCTTCTTAACACCTGGCGGTTCTACACCAAATATCTGGGTGGATATGAAAGATGCCAAGAAAAGAACAACGGCACGATAGTTATGAAAGAGATTCTCAATAGAGT
Source organism: Sulfurimonas sp. (assembly GCA_024513425.1). GTDB lineage: Bacteria > Campylobacterota > Campylobacteria > Campylobacterales > Sulfurimonadaceae > Sulfurimonas. The sequence continues at coordinate 10,946 of JANEIH010000020.1, forward strand.
AGATTGGCAGAAGCAGGAACTTTTGCCCGTCATCATTCAAGACGCCATAACAGATGAAGTGTTGATGATGGCATATATGAATCGTGAAGCATTGAAACTCTCACTTAATACAAAAATAGCACACTACTTCTCACGCTCAAAACAGCGTATTTGGAAAAAAGGTGAGAGTAGTGGACATACACAAGAGATACAATCTTTCAATATTGACTGCGATAATGATACGCTTCTTATCAAGGTAAAGCAAAACGGTGTGGCTTGTCATACGGGACGCAAGTCATGTTTCTTTACGGAACTTGAGAGTGGTGCAGTGGAGAGTGATGTTGAGATAAACACACAAGATACTTATGGTGTTATCGATACACTCTACCATACGATTCAAGAGAGAAAAAATGCAGATCCATCTACTTCATGGACAGCTAAACTACTCTCAAAAGGTGAAAATACAATCCTAAAAAAAGTTGTTGAAGAGGCAGGAGAGTATTGCTTTGCACATAAAGATAACAGTGAAGAGGAGATGGTGTATGAAGCAGCGGATCTTACATATCATATGCTTGTTGCCCTTGCTTCAAAAAATATCTCACCTGATAGAATTAAACAAGAACTTGCTCGCCGTTTTGGTATGAGCGGAATCACTGAGAAAAATTTGAGAAAAGATTAAGAGCAGTAATGAAAGTAAAGATAGAGAGCTTTATAGATGGATTTATAATATATGATTATATTCTTTTTGGCTCTGTGGTGATACTTTTTGTGCTTTTGATTGTTTTGGCAATTTTACTTAGACACAAATTGATACTTGCCATCTTTTTGGTGCTTCTTGCATTTGCAATGTTTTTATTTGCTCCTACGCTGGGCTATATAGGTCTGCATAAGTTTCTTTTTAAGAATCATACAGAGCTTATAGATCAGAAAAAGTTAAACTTTTCTCAGGCGATTGTAGTTAAAGGGCGACTTGTTAATGACTCTAACTTTGATTTTAAATCATGTAAAATTACAGCAAGTGCTTACAAAATTACAACAAATAAATATAAGAATTATATATATAAGCTAAAGCCTTTTGAAAAGATGTCGATAGTCGAGAAAGATATCAAAAAAGGTCAAACAAGAGAGTTTAAGATGATTATTGAGCCTTTTACCTATAGACGAGATTATAATATCTCATTGAGAGCAAATTGTAAATGACGCTATTAAATATTTGGCACTATGTTGCTTTAGGAGTTGTTTTTTTTGTATTTATAAGTGGTGTTATCGTATCGTTCAAGCAGAGCAATAGAGAGATGAAATACTCTATGCTCCTCTCTGTAACGCTCATTGTGATATTTATGGCTATTTTTTCTATTTTTGCAATAGATAAATATACTAAAAAAGTAGAATTACATAAACTTAGAAATAAACGAATCTTGGGGATTAGTAAAATCATCTATACAGGTGTTGTTGAAAATGTTGGAAATTATCCGATAGGAGAAGTCACATTTTACATAAAACTTGTCAATAGAGGGCATGCTACAGGCAATGTTAAGGGTGGAAATTTTTATAAACCAAGTGGTGGAGTAACTAGTTTTTTCTCCGGTAAATCTAAGAAACGCGATAGACCGCAAATAATTGAAAAAGAGTTTATTGTTGCTAAGAACCTTAAGCCGGGACAGTCAAAACATTTTCGGGTATATTTTGACTATCCGTCATACTTTAGTTCAACTGCTAATTTTGCAAAGGTGTGGGGATATTAGTATTTTAATCCTACTTTTTTCAAAGCTTTATTGATATGTTTTATCTGCTCATTTTTATCTCTACACCACTGCGGTGCCAAGAGGGAGTCATTGTTAATGCCTGCTGTTACTCTCTGGATAGTTACATTCTCAGGTTTCATAAGTATTGATTTTATAAGAGTGTCGAGATAAAGCTCTTCACCAATAGGTTTAAACTCTCCACGACTATATTCATTTGCTAATGCTGTTCGTTTTACAATATAGAGCGGATGGTACTTTACAGAGTTTATACCCCACTGATATGCTTGTTTGGAGGTCTCTAACATCATCTCCTGTGTTTCGCCCGGAAGACCAAAGATAAGATGCCCACAAACATTCACTCCTGCCTCTTTTGATTTCAATATCCACTCTTTTACATTGGCACTGTCATGACCTCGATTGATTTTGTCAAGTGTTATATCATATACAGATTGAATTCCAAACTCGATCCATATCTCTTTTGTCTTTGCTAATTTACTGAGATATGCAAGTGTCTCATGCGTGATGGAGTCACTGCGTGTTCCGATACTAAGACCTACAACATCATCAAGCGAGAGTGCTTTTTCATAAAGTGCTTTGAGGGTTTCAAAGGGAGCATAGGTGTTTGTAAATGATTGAAAATAGACAAGAAACTTCTGTGCTCCATATTTGCTTCTTTGATATTTTGAGATGGCAGAGAACTGCTGTTCTAACTGCAAAAGCTGTTTTTCAAGAAATAGATTTTCTTTGGAGTCAAGATTGAGATGGAAGCCTTTTAACTCTTGGACTTCATCCCGTGAGGCTGAAAATGAGTCATTTTCGCAAAATGTACAACCGCCTTTAGCTACAGTTCCATCAATATTTGGACAAGTAAAGCCTGATATATTGATGCCGACCTTGTAAACTTTAGCACCAAACTTCTCACGCAGGTAGCTACCATAGGTATATATTTGTTTCATTAAACTATATATTTACCTGTAAAACAAGCAGTGCAGTAGCTCTCATCTGTTGCATTGACACTTCTTAAAAGTGAAGCTTCATCAAGATATGTAAGAGAGTCCGCTTCAATAAATTCACATATCTCTTTTGTGCTCATATTGGATGCAATGAGTTTCTCTTTATCTGGTGTATCAACTCCATAGTAGCACGGGTCAGTTGTCGGAGGTGAAGAGATTCTCATATGCACCTCAGAGGCACCAGCCTCCTTTAACATTCGAATGATTCTTTTTGAGGTTGTACCACGAACGATAGAGTCATCGATTACGATAATGCGTTTGTTTTTAATGATATCTGCCATTGGGGAGAGCTTCATTTTAACCTTTAAATCACGCATCTCTTGTGTCGGTTCAATGAATGTACGACCAATATAGTGGTTTCTCATAATTCCCATCTCATAAGGGATACCACTCTCTTGAGCATAGCCAATAGCAGCTGGAACACCACCATCTGGTACGGGAATAACAAGATCTGCCTCTACAGGCTCAATACGCGCTAGCTCTTTACCCATATTTTTGCGTGTTTCATAAACAGACTGTCCAAATACAGATGAGTCTGGGCGTGCAAAGTAAACATACTCAAAGATACAGTGTTTTGGAGTTGGTTTAAAGATCTTAATACTTTGCGGTGCAGCTCCCTCTTCAAACACGATCAACTCACCCGGCTCTACATCACGAATAAAATTTGCTCCGACAAGGTCAAAAGCACATGTTTCTGATGCAACGATATATCCACCGTTTGGAAGGCGTCCAAGACTAAGTGGTCTAAAACCGTGTCTGTCACGCATAGCAAACATTTTTGTACGACTCAAAAACAGAAGTGAAAATGCACCTTCAATTCTCTCTACCGCATCGATAATTCTGTCAAGTAGTTTGCCTTTTGTACTCTTTGCAATAAGATGGATAAGATTTTCCGTATCCATAAAGGTTTGAAAAATTGCACCTTTTTCAATCAGCTTGTTGCGAACTTTTTCTGCATTTGTAAGGTTTCCATTATGAACAATAGCCATCTCACCAAGATCATAACGGGCAAATACAGGTTGCGCATCTAAAATAGAATCATCACCGGCTGTTGAGTATCTTGTATGTCCGACTGCCGTGGATCCTTGTAGTGTTCTGAGATTCTCCTCATTAAACACTTTCATAACCAGACCACGGTCTTTTATTGTATGAACTTTATGCCCGTCAGCTGAAGAGATTCCAGCAGCTTCTTGACCACGGTGTTGGAGTGCATGTAGAGAGAAGTAAGCAAGCTTAGAAGCCTCTTTGTGTCCAAAAATTCCTACAACTGCACATTTTTCATTCATATTTTCACGCAATTCTTATCCTTAGCAATAGTTCTAAAATATTGGTGCAATTATACTTAAAATATCTATAAATAATCTCATAAAACCAGTTTAAATGCTCACCTCTTTAATATCTGCAATATTTAAGATAGCTTTATAAATGGAAGCTATGAGTGTTTTTCTGTTGTTCTTAAGTGCTTCATCCTTAGCATTTACTATTACGCTATCAAAGAGAGCATCAAGTTCAGGCTTGAGGTCAAGCAGTGCATCAAGTTCTTCTTTATATGAGCCATACTCTTGCGTACCGACTCTCTTAAATCTTTTATAAAGCGCTCTTTCTGCATCCTCTTGAAGGAGTGTTTCATCAATAGTTAAATCCTGCGTGAGGTCGATATCTTTTGTGATGTTTGCAACGCGTTTAAATGTAGAACTCACTGCGCTGAAACCTTTAGAGTGCACAAGAGTGTTTAATGCCTCTATCTTTTTACCCATTGTTAAAAGCTCACGCTCATTAGAGGCTAAAACCGCTTCAATAATAGAGGGATTTACTTTATAGTAACGCTTGATTCTTTCCAAGATAAAATTTTTCAACTTCTCTAAATCTATTGTACCCTCATAGCTTTTTGCAAGCTCTTTTATATCTTTTACAATATCAAAAGTAAACCCATACTCATTTACGATGCGAATGATCCCATTTACTGCACGGCGTAGGGCAAATGGATCGCGTGAGCCCGTTGGAATCTGATTTACAGAGAAAAGTCCAAGAAGTGTATCAAGTTTCATACTCATCGCCACAATAGCACTTAGAGGGGTTGAAGGAAGTGGGCTATCTTCACCTTCCGGGAGATACTGCTCTTTAATAGAGAGTGCCACTGCCTTGTTTTCACCTGCTTTTAAAGCATAGTAGTAACCCATAAGTCCCTGAAGTTCAGTAAATTCATAAACCATCTCACTCATAAGATCTGCTTTTGCAAACCGCATCGCTCTTTTTAGCTCCTCTTTTGAAGCATCGATATTGTACTTATCAAAAAGATCTTCTGCTATCTTTGTCTCACGCACAATCTTGTCAGCAACAGATCCTAGCCCTTTAAAAAATGCAACTCTTTCAAGTCCTTTCGTGTCGAGACCATTTTTCAAGTCATTTTCCCAGAAGAAAAGTCCATCGGCAAGACGAGGACGCAGTACTCTCTCATTCCCTGCAATCACTTCAGAGAAGTCATCTGTTAAAGCATTAGAAACTACTACAAATCTATTGATAAGTTTTCCATCTTTAAAGACAGGAAAATAACGCTGATGCTCTTTCATAGAAGTGATGATAACTTCAGGCGGCAACTCTAAAAACTCTTCATCAAATGAACCAAGCAGTGCAGTAGGATTTTCAGTGATGGCTACAACTTCATCCATCAGATCATCATCAATTTCAATAGTAACACCGCCTGTCGTTTCAATAGTTTTGAAATCGGCAAAGATCTTTTTACGCCTTTCATCTTGGTAGAGTGTTACCCCGCCGGCTTTAAGTTTTTCAAAGTAATCTTTTGCACTGTCAATCGCAACAGGATCAAAACTTGCAATGCGATGTACTCTTGTTGTTTTTGCACTCTCAATCTCATAAAGTTTCATGGGTATTGTTGCATCATCTAAAAGTATATTTACCCAGCGAATAGGACGAATGAAATTCTCACGCAGATCCCCCCATCGCATTGATTTTCCAAAATCAAGTGATTTTATCCACTTCTCTATGATCTCAGGAAGAAGCTCAGCCGATAAGCGTCCTTTTATATCTTTTTTGTAGTAAAGCACCTCTTTACCGCCTTTGTCCGCAGTATTGAGCTTATCAATAGAGACACCGCACTTTCGAGCAAACCCTTCTGCTGCTTTTGTCGGTTTACCATCTTTGTATGCAACAGCCAAGGGTGCACCAAAAAACTCTTCAACCGAATCTTCTTGAGACAATTTAAACTCTCTGTGCCACAGCACCAGACGACGAGGCGTATAGTAAAACTCAAACTCACTTAAAAGTGCATACTCTTTTAATATTTGCGCATATTTTTTTTCGATATTTTCTAACTCTTTTAAAAGTGGAACAGCCGGTAGCTCCTCAACACCTATTTCAATTAGTAGTGGTTTAAACATGTAAATACTCTTTTATCTTTATAATTGTGGTGATTTTATCCATTTGTTGGTTAAAATCTCGTTAAAATACAGAAGATAAGAGAGAAGTATAAAAAATTGAATTTAAGAAGCAACTTTTAGCTCTAAAAATTAAAAAAAACTTAATTAAGATAGGCATAGTCTCATTTATGTTTAGCTAAAAGATTTTGCAGGTACAATAACGGTAAATTAATAAAATAAAAGGATTTAATATGCCAAAGATTAACAAATATGTTGATATTGACACAGTAGAAAGAGAAGCAAAAAAAGACCTAATTGATCGTCACTCACCTTTCATCACAGTAGAGGGTGTTGCGAAAAAATGTGAAATGCTTCCAGTAAAGGTTAAAATGGGTAACGAATATACTCATCCAGATGATTTTGATCACTATATCGAATCTATCACTCTCTTTGACGGTGAAACAAAACTCGCAATGGCTACTTTCGTACCGGGTACGCTTGGTAATGAAAAATCTCATGCAGAAGTAACATTCAACATCAGACCAATGAAAAACAAATTAAATCTCATAGCTCACGGTTACTGTACTAAACATGGCATATGGGAATCAACCCCAGTTGTTGTTGAAGTAGCTGAGTAGCTCGCAGGTTTGATAAATACGATATTTTGTGAAGATCTGAGTAAATATGGAGAGTCTTTAGGTCGAAAATAAGAAATTAGGTATAATTGTATTTATGCAACAATTAACAGATCTAAAAGCTATATTACACTCAAAAAGAGCAAATATCTACTATTTAGAGAAGTGCCGTGTTATGCAAAAAGACGGCAGAGTTCTCTATTTAAGTGAAGCTAAAAAAGAGTATCAATACTGGAACATCCCTATTGCCAATACTACTTGTCTACTTCTTGGAACAGGAACTTCCATCACTCAAGCAGCCATGCGTATGTTGGCACAAGCAGGGGTATTGGTTGGTTTTTCAGGAGGTGGAGCCACACCTCTGCTTATGGCGACAGAAATAGAGTGGTTTACCCCTCAAAATGAATATAGACCAACAGAGTATATGCAAGGTTGGATGAGATTTTGGTTTGATGATGAAAAACGACTCGAAACTGCTAAACGCTTACAGATAGCAAGAATAGAATTTATACAAAAAGTTTGGGCAAAAGATAAAGAGCTAAAATTTGCAGGATTTGATGCGTATGAGACTGAACTTGTAAATATTTTTGCTAATATTTCAGACAAAATCCCTCAAGCTTACAGTATAAATAAACTCCTCCAATTAGAAGCAGACCTCACTAAAAAACTCTATAAATATGCTGCTAAAAAAACCAATCAACTAGGCTTTACACGTGACAGAAATAATGCAGACTTAGCTAATGATTTCTTAAATCATGGAAACTATTTAGCTTATGGTTTAGGAGCTACGACACTTTGGGTTTTAGGGATTCCTCATGGTTTCGCTACTATGCATGGCAAAACCAGAAGAGGTGCTTTGGTATTTGATGTGGCTGACCTTATTAAAGATGCAATTGTTCTACCTTGGGCTTTTGTATGCGCTAAAGAGAAACAGAGTGAGAAGGAGTTTCGTTCTCAATGTTTGCAGAGTTTTGTAGAGCATAAGGTTTTGGATTTTATGTTTGATGAGGTTAAGAAAGCTTCATTTTATTACAAAGATGAAGCAGAACCATTATGATGGTAACATTCATCTCACAATGTGAGAAAAATGCTCTAAAGAAAACAAGAAGGGTTTTAGACTCCTTTGCCAATCGTATTGGTAACAACACTTGGCAAACTATTATCACATCAGAGGGGTTAAACGCCGTTCAAAATTTACTTAAAAAGACGGCCTCTAAGAGCACAGCCGTCTCTTGTCATTGGATACGCTCTCGTAGCAGAAGTGAGCTTTTATGGGTAGTGGGTAATCGAGACAGGTTTAATAGTGAGGGGGTTGTGCCAGTGCATTGGACAGCTAAAACTATTTTAGACAATTATAAAGAGAATGATTGGAAGTATCTACCTCTTATTAAAGCTGTAACCGCACTCTCTGCTCTGTTACATGACTGGGGAAAGGCTACAGCTCTTTTTCAGGAGAAATTAAAGCCTGACTCAAAGATAAAAGGTGACCCCATTCGGCATGAGTGGGTTTCTTATCTGCTTTTAAGTGCTTATGTTTCACAAAACAATAAAGATTGGTTGCATCGTTTGAGTAAGGGAGAGATAGATGAATCTGTCTTGATGAGTTCAATTAAAGATGCAGATGGAAGAGCCTTGGAAAAACTTCCATCTTCGGCACAGTTAATATTGTGGTTGATTGTCTCTCATCATAGGCTACCTAGTGAGTTTACGAGTAAGTCTAAGATTGGTAATGAATGGAAAGGTGTTGAGTCTTTCTCTTTGAAAGGTGTGCTTGGATATATTAAACAGTCATGGGGCTATGAAAACAGAAGAGATGAAGAGGAGTATCAAAAGCGAGTAGAGCAGTGCTTCTCTTTTCCTTGTGGGCTTTTGAGCAACTCTTCTGATTGGTTAAAGCTTGTAAAAAGATGGTCTAATCGTCTACTTTCGTTGCAATCTCTTTTAGATGAGTCTATAGCTGATGGGAGTTATAGAGCTGTTTTACACCATTCTCGGCTCTGTTTAATGTTAGGTGACCATAACTACTCTTCACAAGATGCAGACCCAAAGTGGAAAAGCACTACAGAGCTTTTTGCCAATACTAACCCCAAAACAAAAGAGTTAAAACAGAAGCTTGATGAGCATCTTTGTGGTGTCTATAGGTCGGCGATGAAGATAGTACATTATCTTCCTATGTTTGAGTATGAGTTGCCATTTGTTCAAAACAACAGAGTTTTAAAACAGAAGAGCCCAAAAGATTTTGCTTGGCAAGATAAAGCCGTTAAAAAGATAAGAGTAGAGTTTGAAGAGAGTTCTAAAAAACGAGGATTTTTTGCTGTCAATATGGCTAGTACAGGCTGTGGAAAAACCTTTGCCAATGCTAAGGTGATGCAGTCTATCTCTAAAGATGGTAAATCTCTGCGTTATGTTTTAGCACTGGGGCTTAGGACTTTGACTTTACAAACGGGTGGTGAGTATAGAGAGAGAATAGAGTTAGCAAAAGAGGATTTGGCTGTGCTAATAGGCTCAAGAGCCATAATGGAGCTACACAATAATACTAAAGAAGAGGAGAGTGAAGAGCATAATAGTTATGGTTCAGAGTCATTTGAGAGTCTGCTTGATGAAGAGGTGATATATGAAAGTAATATACCTGATGAAGGCTTAGGTACGGTTCTTAGAAAAGAGCGAGATAAAAAGTTTCTCTATGCTCCTGTTTTGGTCTGTACTATTGACCACCTTATGGGTGCAGTGACAACAAAAAGGGGTGGGCGTTATATTTTACCTAGTTTAAGAATGCTCTCTTCGGATTTGGTAATAGACGAGATAGATGATTTTTCTGGTTCTGACCTTATTGCTATTGGTCGTTTGGTTCATTTAGCTGGAATGTTAGGGCGCAGGGTGATGATTTCTTCTGCGACTATTCCCCCTGATTTGGCAGAGGGGTACTTTAATGCCTACAAAAAAGGGTGGAAACTTTATGTTAAAGGAGATGAAGCTAAAAATGAGATAGTAACAGCGTGGATAGATGAGTTTAAAACAGAAGTCAAAGCAATAGAGGTATCAGATAGTATAAAAGCTTTAGAGGTTTACAAAGAGAAACATACTTATTTTATAGATAAACGCATAGACAATCTTAAAAAAGAGCCTACTAGGAGAAAGGTAGAGATAGTAGAGTGTCATAAAAAGATGGAAGAGTGTGAGTTTGATGAAGAGGAGACAAAAACAGAAGTTTACTTTTTAAAAATAAAAGAGGCGATTGAAGAAAAACATCATGCTCATCATACGATTGATAAAATAAGTGGGAAACGCATCTCTTTCGGGGTTGTTCGCATGGCTAACATACGCCCTTGTGTGGCATTCACAAAGTTTTTAGCCAATGTAGATTATGATAAGGTGGATGTTAAGGTAATGGCGTATCACTCCAATCAAGTATTGCTTTTACGCCATGAGCAAGAGCGACATCTTGATGCTGTGTTAAAACGAAAAGAGAAAGAGGGTCAAGAGCCTTTAGCTTTTTCAAATGAGATAATTCGCTCTCATATAGATACTTCTACCAAACAAGATGTTATTTTTGTTTTAGTGGCTACCCCTGTAGAAGAGGTAGGACGTGACCATGATTTTGATTGGGCAGTTATTGAACCATCTTCTTATCGGTCTATTATTCAGCTTGGAGGGCGTGTAAAACGGCATAGAGTAGGTGAAGTAGATAAGTCAAATATAGCTTTGATGCAGTATAGCTATAGAGCATTTAAATTTAGTGATGAGGATGGGAAATATTTTAACAAACCAGGTTATGAAGAGAATGTAACACTAAACACACATAATCTTTCAGAGCTTATAGATACTAAAGAGATAGCGTTGGGACTTGATGCACGAGCTAGAATTAAAAAGCCAAAAAAACTAGATGAAAAAAACTCTTTAGCAGATTTGGAACACTTTGTAACTGCAAAAGGTTTGACCTCTTATGAGAAAAGAGGGGCTGACGCTTTACAAGGCTATTTAGATGAGAGTTGGTTTTTGACAGCTCACCCTTTATATTTACATCCATTTAGAGAAAGTCAAGAGAGTACAAAAGTATTTTTAGTCTATGATGAAAAGTATAATGACTATTATTTCGCTGAGTTAGATGAATATGGTAATCCTATTAATAGAGAAGAGATACTACAGATAAGCAAAGTAGAAGAGAGTGAAATAGAGGAAGATAGATTGTGGTTAGGTAGAGACTATGGACAACTTATAGAGCAGTATGCTTTAAAAGAAAATAAAACAAAAGAGGAGGTGTCGTTGAGATATGGAGAGTTAAGTTTTGTAATTTATAATGACAATGATGAATTTGAGTATAGCCATGAGTTTGGATTAATAAGGAAGTAAAAGAGATAAATAAGATATTATTTGAAATATGAAAATTGACTGCCGTGTAGGTGGCTTAGAAATGTATTATTATTATATGTAATTAGACTAATTAGACTACCGTATAGGTAGCTTTATATTATATCTTCCTGTATAATTATAATATGAAAGATTTATTTAATTTTTCTGTGCTATCATTTTAACTGAATATAATACTAAGTAAGTATTATATATTAGCTGTGTCTGTTATAGACTAATTTTTACAAACAAATAAAGGAGAAAAATTGTGATAAAACAACCAATATCTAAATTTTTTGACGAAAGAAAAGAGAATTGGATGAAGAAAAATAAGAAAGCTTCCATGTCTGATGATGAGGTTTCAGGACTTCAAGAGA
>JANEIH010000072.1 GCA_024513425.1 Sulfurimonas sp.
AAACAATGTCTGTCCGGTAGAATACAGACTGCCACTAAATCCAAATGGAGCAAAAGATTCTGATAATGAGTTTGATGTGGAAGTAAACAGTAACAGTTGGACCGGAACAGATAGTGCAGCTGCTCTAGCAAGTAATCTAAAATTGCCTTCAAGCGGCTATCGCAGTAATGGCGGTGACACTTCTGCTTATGAAGGAGTATATGGTATTTACTGGAATGGTTCAGCAATCACTGGGGGAGAAGGTCAGGACTTTTACTTCGGCCCATATACTGATACACTTGATCATAGTCCTCGAGCGTATGGGTACTCTGTCCGTTGTATAAAAAAATGATTTAAAGATTATTATAATCTTTTGAGATGCTATAGTGGCAAGGGAGCATACCTCCCCCTTGCCTAAGCATCATTTTTTTAACTATTTGAAAAGTAGCTTCTTCAAAGCACTCTCAACCATAGAGTGTTTTGAAGATGAAACAGATACTGTTTCATCATCGACACTACAGAAGTATCGGTATGTGTTAGAGCCGATATTGGGTGGATGTTGTACTCTTTGGCGATTCGTTCTCAACAGCACAGGAGAGTTATCTCTATGTCGGCATATTTACAGTGCTTTATAGTCAGATCTTTTTAAAGCAGTTATAGCAACCATCTTTATGCTAGCACAACTTTTTACATCTATTGAGGAATAAAAATGAAAAAAACACCACAGGTTATACAGGCAATTTTATTGGTATGTTTATGCGCTATTACTCTTATGGCAGAGGGGAGTCCCAAAGAGAAAATTTTAGAGCAACTTAGCTACAGGTACTATATGAAAGCATATGACAAACTTAAACCCACAGAGAAAGAAAAAGTGGTACAAAAGTATGAGAAAAGAGAGCGTATATATGCCATGGCTCTCAAAGAAAATGTACAAAGCAGTGATGCTTATAAGGAGTATATGCAGTTAGTAGGCAAAGAGCAGGCTATGCGTCTTTTTTTACAAAAACATAAAGATGAGATACTCCTTAGTAAAAAAGAGATGCAAAACTACTATAATCTACACAAACAAAACTACACACTAGTGCATGCCTATACACTGGTGAGAAAAGATAAAAAAGATCTAAAAGATTACTTAAAAGTACTGCAATCGAGCTCTAAAAAAGATTTGGAAAAGACTTTTATAGATCTTGCCAAAAAATACTCCCAACACCCTAGAAGAGCAAAAGGCGGAGATATGGGCTTTGTATCGTACAACACAATGGCGCAGCCTTTTGGAGAAAAGGCGTTTGCGCTCAAAGCAAACAGCTATACCAAGAAGCCTTTTAAGACTATTCTCGGTTGGCATCTTGTTTATGTAAAAGAGCGAAAAATATTCCCTTTTGAAAAAGTGAAAAAAAGGATTGAGGGTATTTTAAAAACTAAACGCTATAGAGAGTGGTTTGAATCTCTATAGCTCACTTTTTAGTACAAAATTTCAATATTCGTTTAACAGATATGACCAAATAATGACATTTGTATCATAGTGTTGCGACACAAAAAAGGTTATTTATTTATGCAAAGAAAAGCGTTTACACTCATAGAGTTAATGATAGTTATTGTCATCTTAGGATTACTTGCGGCAATGGTTATGCCAAGCCTTACAGGTAAAAGCGAAGAGGCAAAGCGTGATCTTGTCTGCGTGCAGATGAAGTCCATCTATGACGGTGCACTTGATATGTACAAAATTAAACATAGCAGATACCCCTCAACTGAGGAGGGGTTTGGAGTCTTGACAAAAGATGACAGTTACTTTAAAGATGGCAAAATGCCAAAAGACTCTTGGGGTAATGCATTTGTATATCTCTATAGTGAAGGAAAAGTGGAGCTTATCTCTTTGGGTGCAGATAAAAAAGAGGGCGGTGAAGGAAGTGCGGCAGATATAAGGCTGAGTGGGTGTAAATAGTTGCCGTGAGAAAGGCTTTTACCTTAATCGAATTGATGATAGTGATCGTCATTATCGGAGTTGTCTATACTCTTGCTATTAGCAAGATCAAAGCACCAATGGAAAAAAAATCACAAAAACCGACTCTCTTAACGCTTAAGAGTTACCTTTTAGGATTTATGCAAGATGGTAAGCGGGTCTCTCTGCTTTGTGACGATATATGCAAAGAGTGTACGATTTACCAAGATGATAAAAAGCTCTTTAATATTGAGAACTTTATAGATGAGAGTATAGAGTCGTATCGGTATGAGTTCTTTTTAGGGGCGATTGCAGTTCCAAAGCGTGAGAACTGTTTTGCTTTTTCGGTTGAGAGAGATGGCGTGAGCGATCAAATTTTTGTACTCTATAAAGAGAAGGTCTATGATTATATGAACTATTTTGAAAAACCAAAGGTTTACAACTCTCTTGAGAGCGCCATCGCTGCAAAAGAGAGAGCAATAGAGGCTGTGCAGTGATATTTAAGTACAAAGGTGTTGATAAGGCAGGGAGAAAGGTTCGCAGTAAGATAGAGGCTTTTTCATTGAGCGAAGCAAAAGTAAAACTCAAGGCAAAAGGGATTTTGTATGAGAAGATTGCCGAGGAGCAAAAGAGTCTTTTTGACGGACTGCAACTTAGCCGTCGTAAAAAAATTGCTCCAAAAGAGCTCTCAGAACTCTCGCGTGAGCTTGCTGCGTATCTGCGTTCCGGCATTAGCATTGTCTCTGCACTCAAAGCTATTGAGACACACCATGAGAGTGACAAAAAGATGCGACTCTTTCTCTCAACACTCTCAACACTACTTGATGAGGGAAAGAACTTCTACACGGCGTTGTGTGAGCAGAGTGTTATAGAGTTACCGCTTTTTTATGTTGAATCTATTAAAGTGAGTGAAGATGGCGGAATACTAGATGAAGTTCTGCTTGAGCTTGCCCGCTTTTTAAAAGAGCAGGAGAAGATACGCAAAGAGATAAAAAGTGCCTTTGCCTACCCCTCTTTTATGATAGTCATCGCTCTCTTTATGATCGCTTTTATGCTGACTTTTGTTGTACCGCAAATCACCTCCATTTTTCAAGATATGGATCAAGAGCTACCGGCTTCTACAGAGTTTGTCATCGCAGCAGGCGCATTTTTTAGCAATAATTTTCAGTTTCTTTTAGGCGGGATTTTTTTAGATATTGTACTCTTTATATTTCTCAAGAAACGCTTTGATGCTTTTGCTTATTTTGTAGATGGATTTCTCTTGAAGTTACCGCTTTTTGGTCCTATTATCTTAAAGAGTGAGCTAGCACGCTTTGCCTATATGGCATCACTGCTTACACGCTCGGGTGTCCCTTTTGTGCATACTGTAAATCTTAGCGGCAATATTTTAAATAATCGTGTAATTAAGAAGATTTTTTTAGATGCTTCACAGCAGGTTGTTGAGGGAAAACTCCTCTCTAAAACACTCTATGAGTCTAAAAATGTCATTGAACTCTCAATGATTCAAACCATTGCACTTGGAGAAGAGACCTCCCAACTTGAGTCGGTACTGCATAATATCTCAGAGCTCTATTTTGAAGAGAATCGAGACAAAATTGCTATGTTGCTGACACTGCTTGAACCCTCTTTGATGCTCTTTGTGGGCGGCACAATCGGCTTTATAGTCTCTGCTATGCTTCTGCCTATCTTCTCTATGAGTATTCACTAGAATGATACACCGATCTTCACGCAGAGGTATTGCGCTTCTTATTACTTCGATGTTTGTTATTGTTATTACTATAGCGATCGGCTATAATCTCAAACAGGTCAAAAGTGCTTCAAATATCATACAAAAAGAGAGAATGCTCTACCAAAACGGTATGATTTTAGAAGATGTTTTGAAAATTTTAAAAAATTTGCAGGAGATTCGAGATATAGTAA
>JANEIH010000021.1 GCA_024513425.1 Sulfurimonas sp.
ATTTTAGAAACTTCGGCATCTGTACGCGTTGCCGAAAGTTTTGGAATAGCAACCGCTGCTAAAATACCTAAAATAACGATAACAAAGATCAACTCTATCATTGTAAAACCAGCTCTTTTCATGAGAACTCCTTCAGTTTAAAATTAGTTTATACTAATAATTTTGAGCGAATTGTAAGATTATTCTCATTAATCACTCCTTAAGAGCAGCAAACTTTTTATTGTTGCATCAATGCCTTTGTTCTTTGATTTGATTGTTGGAACTTTTTTTGCTTATCTGTTTCTATAAATTTTATAGAAGGGGTATTTATGAGTATTGAAATCTCTAAAACACACACTCTCTTAGCAGAGGCTATGGACTACCGTGCAGCTCGTCAAGATATGATAGCATCTAATATTGCCAATGCGGATACTCCTTATTATAAACCGCGTGATATTTGCTTTAAAGAGGCACTGATTGCTAAAAAAAATGAACTCTACAAAGAGAGCTCACATCAACTAAAAATGGCTCATACCGATGCAAAACATTTAACACCAAAAGAGGAAGGGAGTGCTTTAGAGGCGACACTGTATTTCCGAGATGGGCATATGGCACGCAATGACGGAAACTCAGTGGATCTTGATGTTGAGACAACAGAGATGAGTAAAAATTCTATCATGTTTAATGCCCTTGTAATGGCAAACAAAAAAGATTCGGCAATTTTTACAACTGTTATTGATGCTTCCGCAAAGGTTAACTAATGAGTAATTTTTTAAACAGTTTTGATATTAGCGGTTATGGACTCTCTGCGCAACGCGTTCGAGTAAATACAATATCGAGCAATATTGCCAATGCACAGACAACACGCACCGATGAAGGTGGGCCCTACCGTCGTAAAGAGGTCATTTTTAAAGCGATTAACTTCAATGATGTATATAATGATATGTTGTCCGATAAAACAAAAAGTGCAACATATTCAGACCCATTGGATGAAAATCAATTTGGCAAAAAGGTAAATCCTGCTATAATGAGTGTTATAGTCGATAAAGTGGTACGCGATGATGCAAAACCACTTATGAAGTATGAACCAAACCACCCCGATGCAGATGCAAACGGCTATGTTGCTTATCCAAACATTAACCCTGTTGTAGAGATGGCCGATTTGGTAGAAGCGACCCGCTCTTACCAAGCCAATGTTGCATCATTTCAGAGTGCAAAAGATATGGCAAACTCTGCGATATCCTTGCTACAATAATTTATGGAGTAGAGTATGAGTAATATAGATGAGATTTTATCGATATCTACTGTTAATTTACTAAAACAAAAAGAGGCTTTATCAAAGACAGGCGGTAAAGCTTTTGTACAACATCTTAAATCTGCTATTGATGAAGTTAATGATATGCAAAAAGAGAGTGAACTAGCTATTGCGGATTTAGCAACCGGGCAAGTAAAAGACCTCCATCAGGCAGCTTTAGCGATCGGAAAAGCAGAAACAAGTATGAAACTTATGCTAGAGATCAGAAACAAAGCACTCAACGCATATAAAGAGATAGGTAGAACACAGCTCTAACAACTTAATGATCAATCAAAACAAATCAAAGAAAATTCTCCTTCTCTATATTCTTATATCTTTAGCTTTTATAACATTTTTAAGTGTTATTTTTTTTACTATTGTCAAAAGCCGTCATATTCCATCGCTCTATAAAAAAGAGTCTTCACGCGCACAGCGAGGTGCTATTATCTCTGCAGATGGCTTCCATGTGGCTACGACAATAAAACTCTACAAAGTAGTCGTTGATACCCGTTATATTGACCCGCAAAAAAAAGCACTCTTTATAGAACTCTTTAGCATCTACTCCGGTATGACACCAAAAACCATTAAAGAGCGTCTCTCGCGTCGCAAAGGCGTAGTAGTTTTAAGCTATAACACTCCTCAAATTCAAGCACAGTATCTTAAAACACTCTCTTATGAACTTCGCCGTTTGAAAGTTTTCTTAGAACTGAAAAATCCACGAACAGGATTGCGTTCCATTCATGGTTTAAGTATCACCGAGAGTGGAGAGAGTCGCAGATACCCTTATGGTAATCTTCTTACTCCGATTATCGGATATCCTCATAAAGTAGAAGAGAATGGTTATACCGCCATCAAAGGAGTAAAAGGGCTAGAGAAGAGATTTGATGCCGATTTGGCTAGCCGTCAAGATGCTCTCTTGCGTGGCAAACATGATGTAAACGGTTATATTATCCTCAGTAAAGAGAGTTTTACAAAACCAAAGATAAATGGTTTAGATATTAAGCTAGGTATTCCTGCCGCATTGCAAATTCGCATAGAAAAACTGCTTGACACCATGAAAACAAATCTCAATGCAAAAGAGATTATGATAGCCATTATGGATTCACATACGGGAAGAGTTTATACTATGGCTAGCTCAAACAGATATCTTCCAAAGTCAATTAGAAAAAAAGACTACCCATCATTAAACTCAGGAATGATTGAGTATAGTTTTGAGCCAGGAAGTGTTTTAAAGCCTGTCACCTTTGCTCTTCTGCTTAGCCACAAACTTATAAATCCTTATGATCTAGTCAATGGACATAACGGTCATTTTAAGATAGGAAGAAAAGTCATTACCGATGAGCATAAATTTGATTGGCTCTCGGCTGAAAATGTCATCGTCTATTCATCAAACATTGGGATTGCACAACTTGCGCAAAAGCTCTCAGGATATAAGTTTAACAATGGTCTTAGAAAATTTGGGTTTGCACAAAAATCTACACCTGATCTTATCTATGAAAAAGTTGGCTCTATTCCCTCTTCAAAACGATTGGAAAATGAGATATACAAAGCAACATGCGCATATGGTTATGGGATTCGTGCAAATCTCATGCAGTTAATGCGGGCATATAGTCTCTTTAACAACAACGGAAAGATGGTAACACCGCAGATTGTCACCGGTTATATTGATGAATCTCATAAAGAGAAGAGGATAGAGCCTTTTGAAAAACAGCAGGTTCTACGAAGAGCTACTGCTCAAAGAGTGAAAAAAATCCTTATCAAAACAGTCAATAAAGGAACAGGAAAAAAAGCCATCACACCCGGTTTGGAAATTGGTGGAAAAACCGGTACTTCACATATTGTTGAAAAAGGTAAATATGTAAGAAAATACAATACTACTTTTATTGGATTTGCCAATGACAAAACCCATAGCTATACAATTGGTGTTGTCGTTGTTCAACCAAAAAAGAACCGTTTTGCTGCTCAAACTGCCGTTCCTGTTTTCAAAAAAGCAGTCGATATTATGGTAGAGGAGGGGTACTTAAAGCCAAATATTGTCAAGTAGGCGTATATCGCCGACTAAAGCCTCAACGAGTATGATGCTCTCTCCTGTTACAACCTCATCAATTGGCTCAAACTTGCGTGAGAGTATCGCAACATAACCTATCTCGAGAGGCTTTAGGATTTTTAGCATCTGCTCTTTAATCTCTGCAACATTCACTATGCCTTGACTTACCATTTTTGAAGCCCCATAGAGTGATTTTGGAATTTTGAGTGCCTCTTGCCTCTGCTCTTTTAAGAGATAGGCATTTCTACTGCTCAATGCAAGCCCATCTGCATCTCTTACCGTATCAACCGAGATAATATTTACATCCATGAAGTACTGTTTTGTCATTAGCTCAATTAGGTTGAGTTGCTGTGCATCTTTTTTTCCAAAATAAGCATTTGTCGGGTTTACTATATTTAAAAGCTTCATCACGACACGCAGCACCCCACTGAAGTGTCCCGGGCGTGTCGCACCCTCTAGCAGATAACCTCTAACATTTGGAGCGACAATTTTTACCTCATCTTCAAAATAGAGTCCATCGGCTTTAGGCATAAACAAGAGATCAACACCTGCAAGCTCACATATCTTTTTATCTGCTTCATTACGACGAGGATATTTATCTAAATCCTCTCCCGCTAAAAACTGTGTAGGATTGATAAAAATGGAAACTACAACTACTTCATTATTTTTTCTAGCCTCTCTAATAAGTGCAATATGCCCTTCATGAAGTGCTCCCATAGTCGGCACATAGCCTATGGTTTTATTCTCATATCTTAGATATGCTTTTAGTTTAGATGCGCAGGAGATAGTCTTCATTTTAAGCCCCAATATAATATAATGACGCAATTATATCAGAGATTTTTTCACATAGGCTAAGCATGGACGATTACGAATATACAGAACTTTTAAAAAATATTACAACCAAGATGCAAAATATTACAGATGTTGTAGAGCCACAAAAAATCGACTCTCGGCTGCGTGAGATAGAAGAGCAAGAGAGCGATCCTCAATTTTGGAATGATGCAACTCGTGCGGCAAAGATTCAAAAAGAAAAAACACAGCTCTCACGCAAGCTTGAAAAGTACAATATTGCAAAATCTGCCGTAGAAGATGCCAAAGAGCTCTATGAGATGGCAAAAGAAGAGAGTGATGAAGAGTCTCTTCAGGCTCTTTATGATGATGCGCCACAGTTAGGAGAACAGATTCGCGCTATGGAGATAGAGGTACTGTTGAGTGGTGAGAGTGATGCCAATAATGCCATTTTATCTATCCATCCCGGAGCTGGCGGAACAGAGAGTCAAGATTGGGCAGCCATGCTGCTTCGTATGTATAAACGCTGGGCTGAAAGAGATGATTTTAAAGTCGAAGTACTAGATTATCAGGCGGGGGAAGAGGCAGGTATTAAAGATGCTACTATTCTTATCAAGGGTGAGAATGCTTATGGATACTTAAAAGTGGAAAATGGCATCCATAGACTTGTTCGCATCTCTCCATTTGATTCCAATGCAAAACGCCATACTTCATTTAGTTCTGTCATGGTATCGCCTGAAATCAATGATGATATTGATATTGTTATTGAAGATAGAGATATCCGTATTGATACCTACCGCGCAAGTGGTGCCGGTGGACAACATGTCAATAAAACCGAATCCGCCATTCGCATTACACATACTCCTACAGGCGTAGTTGTACAGTGCCAAAACGACAGATCTCAGCATAAAAATAAAGCAACGGCACTGAAGATGTTAAAATCGCGTCTTTATGAGCTAGAACTTGAAGAGCAAAAAGCCAAAGAGGCCGGTATTGCCAAAAGTGAAATAGGCTGGGGGCATCAGATTCGCTCATATGTTATGCAGCCTTATCAACAGGTCAAAGATACACGCTCTAATGAAGCTTACTCTAATGTAAGCGCTATTCTTGATGGAGATATAGATAAGATGATAGAAGATGTCTTAATAGCGACAAATCGTTCTTAGGACTTTTCTTTAAAATAAGATAGATGTTTTTAAGAGAGAACACCGCTTTCATCCAAGTGGTGCATTATCTCTTCTTTTGTGTAAAACTCCTCACGCATCTGTTTTTCATACGCTTCATTCAATATTTTAGAAAACTCTTTTGAGGGTTTTAACCCTAATGCTACAAGATCTTTTCCTTCTATGAGCGGCGGCAGTGCTTTATGATAAATACCGAGCTGTTTAGTTCTTTGCGTGAGCTTTGTTATGTTTGTCTGTTCTTTTGGGTAGAGCGCTAAAAGGTAGTATGAAAAAAAAGCTATCTCTGTTTGTGTTGCTAGTTTGTATATAGAGTAGTTTGTCTGATGAGTTAGATCGTAAGAGATAGCTGTTAGTTTTTCTACTCTTTGTAAAATCTCTTTTTCGTTAGTTAGTTTTTGTAAAAAAGAGTGTTGCATCTCTTTTGAAAATTGTGATGTTAGTAGTGCTAACATAAGTAGCAGTTTTTCTTTTTCGCTCTTTAGAGGAAAAGATGCCGCTCTATCTAGTGAAGCGCAGATAAGTGCCGATACACTCTCACGCAGACTTTGCAACTCATTAAAAAATCTAAATCCAGAGAGCTCTTTTAAGAGCTTGATTCCTTTGGAGGGTTGTTTTGATTTTAAGAGCAGTTTTTTTATCTCCTCAAAAATCCGCTCTCTTGGAAGCTCTTTTAAAATACCCGCTTCTACCATCTTTTTTGAGAGCAAAAAGAGATCTTCTTCAATTTTTAAATTAAATCGGGCGGCAAAGGTAACAGCTCGTAAAATCCGCAAGGGGTCCTCTGGAAACTTTTGCAGGTCAACAGCTCTTAGCAGCCTGTTACTTAGATCGGTGATGCCGTTGTAGGGGTCAAGAATCTCATGAGCTATGAGATCATAGCCGATAGCATTCATTGTAAAATCTCTTCGTTTGGCAGCTGACTTGAAATCAAGATCGGCATAGATAGCCACCTCAAAACCTTTGTGTCCAGTTGTGATTTTACTGTCACTTCGTGGAAGTGAAAAGTCTAGATCCAAATTTTCATAAAGCAGTTTAACAACACCAAAGCTCTTTCCGACACCATTGACTTTGCCAAATTCACGCAATATTTTCTCTACTTTTTCCAAAGAGTCCACATTATAAAGCTCTATATCTATATCTTTAGATTCTATTCCTAAAAAATAGTCTCTTAGATATCCGCCGACAATGATTGCTTTTATGTGGTATTGATTTAATTTATCAAAGATAACATTTAATTTATTTGGATATTCAAACATTTTATCACTTTTTATAGTATAAATAGATTTTTTAGGCACCGGCATATGGAAACAATAAAAACTTATACTACAAGTATATCACTTATTTTACGAGGATATAACATTTATTTGGGTATAATCGCGAAAAATTTTCCCAAGAAGGAAACCCCTAATGCAAAAAATTAGAAATATTGCGGTTATCGCGCATGTTGACCACGGTAAAACTACACTCGTTGATGGATTGTTAGAACAGTCCGGTACTTTTGATTCACATGAACACCATGATGAGAGAGCTATGGATAGTAATGATTTAGAAAAAGAGCGTGGGATCACGATTCTTTCTAAAAATACCGCTATTCGTTACAAAGATTACAAAATTAATATTATCGACACTCCGGGTCACGCTGACTTTGGTGGAGAGGTTGAGCGTGTCCTTAAAATGGTTGACGGTGTTTTAGTACTTGTTGATGCCTATGAGGGTGTTATGCCTCAAACTAAGTTTGTTGTTAAGAAGATGTTGGCACTTGGTAAAAAGCCTATTGTTGTTATCAATAAAATCGATAAACCTTCAGCCGAACCTGATCGTGTAGTTGATGAGATGTTTGACCTTTTTGCGGATATGGGAGCAACAGATGAGCAACAAGACTTTTCAGTTATCTATGCAGCGGCACGCGATGGTATTGCAAAATTAGATATGGATGAAGAGGGTGGAGATTTTCAATGCATCTTTGAGACTATTATCAATGAAGTTCCAGAGCCCGAAGGTGATGCAGAAAATTCACTTCAAGCACAGGTTTTCACACTTGATTATGACAATTATGTAGGGAAAATCGGAATTAGCCGTATCTTTAACGGTACTGTTAGAAAAGGTGACAATGTAATGCTTGCAAAATCTGACGGTGAGATGCTAAAGGGTAAAATCTCTAAACTTATCGGTTTTCATGGTCTTAATCGTATGGAAATTGATGAGGCAGAAGCTGGCGATATTGTAGCATTTGCCGGTATGGAGACAGTAGATGTCGGTGATACAATTGCAGATTGTGAGAATCCTGTGGCACTTGATCCTATGCATATTGAAGAGCCTACTTTAACAGTTGTCTTTGCTGTAAACGACTCTCCGCTTGCCGGTCAAGAGGGGAAACATGTAACATCAAATAAACTTAAAGATAGACTTGAAGCTGAAATGCGTACAAATGTTGCAATGAAGCTAGAGACTATCGGTGAAGGTAAATTCAAAGTTAGTGGGCGTGGTGAGCTTCAAATCACCGTTCTTGCTGAGAATATGCGTCGTGAAGGTTATGAGTTTTCAATTTCAAGACCGGAAGTTATCGTCAAAAAGATCGAAGGTGTGAAATGTGAGCCGTTTGAGCACCTTGTGATCGATGTTCCTGAAGATTTAAGCGGTACGGTTATTGAGCGTCTTGGTAAACGAAAAGCTGAGATGAAATCTATGCTTCCAATGGGACAGGGTTTTCAGAGAATCGAGTTTGAGATTCCTGCGCGTGCACTTATCGGTTTCCGTGGACAGTTCTTAACAGACACAAAAGGTGAAGGTGTAATGAACCACTCTTTCTTAGAGTTTAGACCATTTACCGGCTCTGTTGAGTCACGCTCTTACGGAGCGCTTATCTCTATGACTAATGGTGAGACTTTAGCATTCTCTCTCTTTGGT
Organism: Sulfurimonas sp.; assembly: GCA_024513425.1. Lineage (GTDB taxonomy): Bacteria > Campylobacterota > Campylobacteria > Campylobacterales > Sulfurimonadaceae > Sulfurimonas. The sequence continues at coordinate 8,201 of JANEIH010000021.1, forward strand.
ATTCAAGATAGAGGCGTACTATTTATCGGCGTTCAAACAAAAGTGTATGAAGGTATGATCATCGGAGAACACTCACGCAACAATGACCTTGTTGTTAATCCCATCAAAGGAAAAGCACAGTCCAATGTGCGTTCAAGTGGAGCCGATGAGGCTATCAAGCTTGTTCCACCGCGTGAGATGTCCTTAGAGCGTGCTTTGGAGTGGATCGAAGATGATGAACTTCTTGAAGTAACTCCTGAAAATATCCGTATCCGTAAAAAATTCCTCACAGAGACTGAACGAAAACGCCACTCTCGTCAAACAAAATAATTTCTATTAAAAGAGCAGGTTGAGCGTTAAAAAATGCAACCACTCTTTTTCAAGCCAATATTTTGGCTTGAAAAGGGACGCATAAATAGTTGAATATCTCTATTTTTAAATCCAAATTTTATAGAGTAATCTTATCAAGTTTTTATATATAGATGGCTATAATCATACGATAAATATAATCAAAATGGAGCCACAATGAAAAGAAAACAGATATATAATCCAGATTCAACTGAAAATGTTAATGACAGAAAAGTTTTTGGTGGTAATCCAACAGGAATTTTTGAGCTTAACAATATCAAGTATCAATGGGCATACAACCTTTGGGAGATGATGCTTAACAATACATGGTTCCCGAAAGAGGTTGATATGACACGCGATGTCAATGACTACAAAAACCTTACGGAATCTGAAAAAACCGCTTATGATAAAGCACTTTCACAACTTATTTTTATGGATTCACTTCAAACTAACAACCTCATTGACAATGTCAATCCATATATCACATCTCCAGAGATAAATCTTATCTTGGTGCGTCAATCTTTTGAAGAGGCACTTCACTCACAATCATATGCCGTTATGGTTGATAGTATCTCTACGAACTCTGCGGAGATTTATGATTTGTGGCGTAGAGATATGATGCTTAAACATAAAAATGATGCTATTGCTGCGGTCTATCAAGAACTTGCTGAAAATCCGACAGATGAGAGCTTTTTAAAAGCATGTTTTGCCAACCAGATTTTAGAAGGAATCTACTTCTATAGTGGCTTTACATATATCTATACACTTGCGCGTGCAGGAAAGATGCTTGGTTCTGCACAGATGATTCGTTTTATTCAGCGTGATGAGGTAACACACCTTGTTCTTTTCCAAAATCTCATCAATACTTTGAGAAAAGAGCGTCCAGATCTCTTTACTGATAAACTTAAAGCAGATGTTATTGAGATGTTTGAAAAAGCGGTAGATCTTGAGAGTCAGTGGGGTAAATATATCACGCAAGGACAAATTTTAGGTTTAACCGACGATATAGTTGAGCAGTATATCAAATACTTAGCCGATGATAGACTTACTTCTGTAGGATATGAGAAGTTATATAATGTTTCCAATCCGATCAAATGGGTTGACGACTTCGCAAAATTTAATGATCAAAAGACAAACTTTTTTGAAGGTACCGTAACAAACTATTCAAAAGGTTCTCTCTCTTTTGACGATGATTTCTAAAAATAGAGTTGGGCATAGACTTTGCTCACTCCTGTTTAAAACAACTTCTGATTATGAACAAAATCTTCAGAGACTTCTTTTTCTTATAAACAGAGCAGGTGAAAACTCTCTTATAGTTGCTCCTGAAGTTTGTTTAACGGCATATGACTATGAGAATTTTGAGGCTGTTTTAGATTTTGCTCCTCACGCAATAGAAGCAATAAAAAAAGCTTCACGCAATAAGATAGTTATTTTGACAATTTTAGAACGACGCCATGATAAGGTTTTTAACTTCGCAAAAATTTTTCACAATGGTAAACTGGTGTATGAGCGTGCAAAAGCCAAGCTCTTTCGTTTTGGTGATGAGCATAAGTATATGCAAGAGGGAAGTGTTGAAGATTTTAAAATAGTAGAAGTCGGCGGTATCAAAATAGCCGTTTTTATCTGTTTTGAGCTTCGCTTTAAAGAGCTATGGCGTAAGAGTGAAGGAGCAGATGTAATTGCCGTTCCTTCTTGGTGGGGAGTACTACGGCGTGAGCATTTTAAAATCTTCACGCAAGCTTTAGCTCTTACAAATCAGTGCTATGTGGTAGCAAGTGACAGTTTAAATGAAGAGTGCACAGCTATGAGTGGTATTATTAGCCCACAAGGTGAGGCAGTGCGTAATGAAGAAGAGGATTGTCTATGTTTACCTTATAGCCAAAAAGAGATTCATCTAATGCGACGCTATATGGATGTTGGAATAGTATAAAGTTTTTTATGAATGTTAGGGGAGAGTTAGAAGAATTATTTTCTTCTAAGCTCTTTAATGCGTGCTTTTTTACCTGCAAGTCCACGAAGATAGAAAAGTTTTGCACGACGGACACGACCGCGACGGATAACTTTAATCTCATTGATTGAGTCGGAATAAATCGGGAAAATTCTCTCAATACCGACACCATTAGCACCAATTTTACGCACTGTAATAGTTTGACCGGTACCTTGACCTCGTTTAGCAATACAAACACCCTCGTAATTTTGTACACGAGTTTTGTCACCCTCTTTAATTGTTACTGCCAAACGAACAGTATCACCGGCACGAAAATCAGGAATGCTTTTCTCGGCGATTTGTGCTTTTTCAAAGTTTTCTATGTACTTATTTCTCATAAGATAAGTCCTTAATTTTATTTTACAAAATGAAGAAAAACTTCACTTCTCTCTTTTTACTAATGTTTGGTTCTCTTTTTTGGAGTATCCAATACAGTAGTGTAATTATATTTTATTAGCTGTTCTGGTCTGAAAAACTTGGTCTTACATTCAGATAAGGCTAATTTTAGTGAGCGAATTTTACTATGATTTCCCTTTAAGTATTCTGATGGAACACTTAAACCTTCATAGTTTTGTGGTTTTGAAAAGCTAGGTGCTTCAAGAAGTGGCATCTCAAAACTCTCAATCTCTAAAGATTCAGCATTTCCAAGAACTCCGTCTATATTTCTACTTGTTGCATCACATATCACTAAAGAGGCAAGTTCGCCTCCTGTTAATATGTAATCTCCGATAGAGTAAACTTCATCGGCATACTTTTCAATAACCCTCTCATCAATTCCCTCATAGCGTCCACTCACAAACGCTATATGAGATCTTTTTGCTAAACATTTTGCATCGTTTTGCATAAAACGCTTAGCAACAGGAGTTAAAAAGATGATATGAACATCCTCATCTTTTTGTTTTAAATCATCAAGTGCATCAAAAAGCGGTTGGGGATTCATAACCATCCCGGCACCACCTCCAACTGCCGTATCATCAACTTTAAAGTGCCTGTTTTTTGAGTAGTCTCGGGGGTTAAGATAATCAATCTCCAAGATACTCTTCTCAATTGCACGCTTTAAAATCGAGTCTTTAAAATAACCCTCAATCAGGTTAGGAAAAAGTGTAACAAATGTATATTTCATCTTTATGATGCTTCTAATATATCCATAGCACCGTCTAACTCAATATGTTTTGCTTTAATATCTACAGCAACTTTAAATGGCTCTACAAAAGGAACTAAAAAGCTCTTTGATAAACCATCTTCTACCAAAGATCTATCTGTTACAATACTCAAATAGTTTGTAACATTAAATCTCTCAACCTCTTTAACACGACCAAGTAATTTTCCATTTTCATACACATCACAATCTTCTAAATCAAAAAAGAAGTACTCACCTTCACTTAAGTGACAATTTTTTCTTGTCTCTTCGTATGTTGTAAAAAGCTTCGTATTGGTAAACTTTTTAGCATCTTCTGGATTTGTAATATTGTTTATCTTCACAAATCCACGATCAAGATTGACATCACTTAAAGTGATTTTCTCTTTTTTGTCTATAAGAAATAGTGCTCCGGTTTTAAACTGTTCCGGAAAATCTGACTTGATATGCAACTTCATATCACCTTTTATCCCAACAGTTTTGCCAAGCGTTGCGATATGAAGCAGAGACTCTTTAGACCGGTTCGACATTTATGCGGTAACTCACGCCATCTTTAGCTTTACAGCCAGAGATAATTATTTTAAGGGCGCCAATCATCTTGCCACTCTTTCCAATTAATTTACCGATATCTGCCTGATTAGCATAGAGAACTATCTCTATTATTTTGTCGCCTTCTTGAACTTCAACTCTTATATCATCAGGCTTTGATGCTATCAGTCTTGCAAATTGTGCGACAAAATCAGCAATCATGACTAGTGACCAGTTATCTTTTTAACACGATCACTCATTTTAGCACCAACGCCTAACCAGTAATCAACTCTTTCGTTATCTACTTTAAGCTCTTTAGTCATTGGATTGTAGTATCCAATAAGCTCAATCCAACCACCATCTCTACGCTTACGGCTATCTGTTACCGCAATACGATAAAATGGTTTTTTCTTTCTTCCCATACGGGTAAGTCTAATTACTGTCATTCAATTTCCTGTTTTATATTTTTACCTATTTACCGGCTAAATCTGTATATCAAAAAAAGGAGGGGAAGGGTATAACTGTAGTATAAATTAAAAATTTATAAAATAATCTTGCTTCCCTCTTGCCATCTCTATAGTTGGATGTACACATTTAACCGGTAAAATAGACTAAAAATCTTCTTATCACAGAGGTATTGTTTAAGAAGATTTTAATTTCGGTGGAATTGTAGCTAAACTTTTAAAAAAAAGCAACTATCTTGGCAAGCCGCCTAATCCACCAGAACCACCGCCCATCTGTCCCATCATAGATTGTAGTTGTTTCATACCATTTTTACCTGAGAATTTCTTTGCCATTTTCCCGGCATTTTTAAACTGCTTAATCATACGATTTATCTCAACAATATCAAATCCACAACCTTTTGCAATTCTCTGTTTGCGTGAGTTATTTAAAAGCTCAGGGTTTTCTCTCTCTTTTGGTGTCATAGATGCAACCATAGCCCTAATACCACTTAGCTCTTTAGAGTTTTCAAAGTCAAAGTCTTTAATCGTTTTGGAGAGATTTCCCATTCCTGGAATCATACCCATAATAGAGCTCATAGATCCCATCTTTTTCATCTGCTCCATCTGTTCTAAAAAGTCATTAAAATTAAATTTTCCTTTTTGAATCTTTTTAGTAAGTTTTTTCGCTTGTTTCTCGTCAATGACGCTAGCGGTTTTCTCTGCTAGTCCTTCAATATCTCCAAAGCCCATAAGACGATTTACGATACGCTCAGGTAAGAAGAGTTCCAAATCCTCCATCTTCTCACCCATACCGATAAAGCGAAGTGGCACTTTTACCTGAGATGAAAGACCAAGTGCAACCCCGCCTTTTGCATCACCATCATACTTTGAAAGAATTACCCCATCGATTCCTATTTTTTCTTTAAATGTTGTTGCTGTTCTCACGGCATCTTGACCAGTTAACGAATCTGCTACATAAAAAATTTCATCTGGTTTTGCTGCTTTTTTAACAGCTTGCAGCTCTTGCATCAGCTCATCATCAATAGCTAAGCGTCCGGCAGTATCTATGAGAACTGCGTCAAAAATTTTTGAGTTTGCATATTCAAGTGCAGCTTTAACTACCTCAATAGGATTTTTTATTGTCTCATCTTCATAGAGTTCTACCTCTATCTGTTGTGTAATTTGACGAAGCTGTTCAACTGCCGCCAAACGCTGTAGGTCAGCCGCAACGATAAGGACTTTTTTACTCTTATTTTTCAAATATGTTGCCAGTTTACCTGTCGTTGTTGTTTTACCGGAACCCTGCAGACCTGTCATTAAGATAACAGTCGGAGGGTTTGGAGCAAAAGTAAAACCTTTATTTCCACCAACATCTAAAAGTTCATGAAGTGTTTTACGAAGTGCCTCTAAGAATTGCTCTTTCCCAATACCTGTTTTTTTTGTTTCAAGCTCAACACTATAAATAAGTTCTTTAACAACTTTGTGGTTTACATCTGCTTTAAGCAAGCTCTTTTTTAACTCATTTAATGCTTTAAAGAGTGCTTTTTCATCATCGTGGAAACGAATCTTTTTTATTGCATTTGTAAATGAATCTGTTAATGTAGAAAACATATAAGCTCCTATAAAAAGTGCACAATATTATCTTATTTTTGCTTTATGCTTGCTTTGCTTCTTTACCACATTACGACCGCCTTAGTAAAAAGTTTAAACCTCAAAGTTATTGCGCAGAGCGTTAAGACAGAAGTGTGAAAAAACTGCTTTTATGATATAATTGCGGCATAAAAAATTAAGGAAAAAAGATATGAAATTTGTTTCAATTGTCATAGGGTCGAAGAGTGACTATGAGGTTATGAAGTCGTGCTCTGATACATTGGAGAGCTTTGGCGTAAACTATGAGATGATTATCTCTTCTGCTCACCGCTCACCGGAGAGAACAAAAAAGTATATCGAAAATGCGGAGAAAAAAGGGGCTCAGGTATTTATCGCTGCTGCCGGTATGGCTGCACACCTTGCCGGTGTTTTATCTTCTAAAACAGTAAAGCCTATTATTGGTGTTCCAATGTCAGCTTCAGCGCTAAGCGGAATTGATGCACTGCTCTCAACTGTTCAAATGCCGGCAGGTATGCCAGTTGCTACAGTTGCTATCGGCAAAGCAGGAGCGATTAATTCTGCATACTTGGCGATGCAGATTTTAGCACTTGATAATGAAGAGTTGGCCATAAAACTTCAAGAAGACCGTATCGCAAAAGCAAAAAAAGTAGAGATGGACTCTTTAGAGATAGAGACTATTGTTAAATAGCTAACAGAAGGTGATAATAAAGTTGTTTAAAAGCCTTCAAACACAAATTAACCTTCTTTTTTATCTTTTTAGTATAAAATATAAAAATTAAATAAAAAAGGGAAAAAATGAAAAAAAAGTTGATCTTACTAGGTGTAACGATTTTATCGACAACAATACTTTCTGCAATGCAGTTTGAAACTTTAGGATATAAATCAGTGGCTATGGGAGGGGCAGCTGTTGCCTCCTCATCTGGTTCACTGACCACTTACAACAATCCTGCTCTTCTTGCAAAGAAAAAATATGATGTTGAAGTTTCACTTGGTACCGGAGTCTCTTATGAAGATTTTGGTGCAAGTGCTTCTATAAAAGCACTTAGCGACGATGAGTTTTTAAACACTATAAATAAAGTAGCCGGTGATCTCACCAATCATGTCCAATCAGATATTAACACAATCATTAAAGGTAAAAATATTGTACTCGATATGAATGGTGATGCGGTAAGTGTTAATTTACATGGCTGTATTGCTACGCAAGTCTCTGACTTTGGTTTTGGTGTTTTTGGTTCTTCTGAGACTGTAGGCTCGGCAGTGATAGATCAAAATCATAATCTTTTAATGATAGAAGGTATTTCTCAATCTGGGTATGGGTATTACCTAACTATAGATAACAACGGAACGGCTACCATCTCAATTAAATCTGCAACAGTTCAACAACAATATCAAGCACAATCATTGGAGTACGCATTAAAGCATGGTTTAACCTATATAGATGTAATTAGTATTGCCATTACTGAAGTTCCTATTGCCTATGGATACAAGATTGAACTCCCGGGAGGTAATCTTTTAGTGGGTGGTGCATTAAAGTATATGTATGGGTACACATATGCAGAAAAACATAAGATAGATAATTCCGGGAATACCTATGCAGAGAAAAAAAATAAAACTAGTTCAACATTTGGCGTAGATGTTGGTATGGCTTTTGAACCCTCTTTTGTAAAAGATTTGACAATTGCAATGGTTGCTAAAGATTTGAACTCCCCTGAATTTAATGTTGCAGATGGAACAAAAATTAAAGTGGAGCCGATGTATAGAGTTGGTGCGGCTTATAATATTTTTGACTCTTTAGAAATAGCTGCTGATTATGACTTGAGTGCAAATAAGATTTTTGTAAAAAATGTAAAATCCCAAATGCTAGGTGGCGGAGTTAATTGGCATCCCTCTTCATGGTTTGCCCTTCGTGGTGGATTGATGCAAAATATGGATGACAACGATCAAGTAGGTTTAATTTATACGGCAGGATTAGGATTTGGGATAAAATGGTTTCAACTTGACCTTTCAGGACAATACTCTTCAAAATCGACAACCGTAAATGGAAAAACAGTTCCAGAGTATGCAAAAGCGAATATAGCCCTTATCTCAAGATGGTAAAATGAAAAACAAATTTTTTTATTTTTTCTTTCTTTGTTGTGTTAGTAATTTATTAGCACAAGAGTCTCATGAAGAGCATCAATTCTCGCTAGCAAAATTTCAGATGGACTATCGTGAGTATGGCAAATCCGGCGATATTCTTGATAGTGAAAAATCAAATTTCAGTGATATTGCAGGTGTAGAGTATAAATATAGATATTTTTTGAATAAAAATTCAAATATTGATTTTGCAATCTTGAGGGTTGAAGGTGGGAGTGAATATGTAGGCTCATATCTCACTACAAACGAAGGGTATGGTTCACTTGTAGAGACAACATCAAATGTCGTTGAAGATATCTCTCTTGGATACAATGCTACGAGCATATCAAATTTCAATATTGTGATGCTTGGTGGTTTTGGACTAGGGTATAGATACTGGAAAAGAGCACTCTCTCCTACACAGGTGGAACTATATAGATGGTACTCTCTGCGTCTTAATGGAGGAGTGCGATTTGTGTATAAAAATCTGACTGCATCTTTGATAGCAGAGTATCAATATGGTATTAAGCCGATAATGACGACTACGGGCATAACAGAGGAGTTTAGGCTCTCCTCTGCAAATATAGCAAAACTCTCTATACCTGTTCGCTATATGATAAATGAAAAGATTGATTTAATCTTTACTTATGTTTTTGAAAATCAAAAGATATCAGAGTCTAATATTGTAGCAAATAGATATTTTGAGCCAGACTCTACAGCATACAATCAATATCTAAAAACTGGGGTGGTTTTTAAATACTAAAAAAGCCACTTTAGATATAATACGAAAAAAGAAAACAAGGCAAGATGTATGATAACTTTTAGTGAGATGCTACTTAAACTTCAAGAATTTTGGATGAAACAGGGATGTAATATTGTACAGCCTTATGATATTGCTGCAGGAGCAGGAACATTTCATCCTGCTACATTTCTTCGCTCACTAGACTCTACCCCTTGGGCAACAGCTTATGTTGCACCCTCACGCAGACCGACAGATGGACGCTATGGAGAGAATCCAAATAGGCTTGGAAGCTACTATCAGTTTCAGGCACTTATAAAACCTTCTCCTGAGAATATTCAGGAGCTCTATTTGCAATCATTGGAATATCTTGGACTTGATGTAAGCAGACATGATATCCGCTTTATTGAAGATAACTGGGAATCTCCAACGCTTGGTGCCTGGGGACTTGGTTGGGAAGTATGGCTCAACGGTATGGAAGTAACACAATTTACTTACTTTCAACAGGTTGGAGGCATTGAGTGTTCACCTGTAGCAGTTGAGATCACTTATGGGACAGAGCGTTTGGCAATGTACCTGCAAGGGGTCGATACCGTCTTTGATATTGTTTGGAATGAGGCACCCGACGGAAGTAAGACACTCTACAAAGATGTGCATAAAGAGAGTGAAATAGAGTTCTCTAAATACAATTTTGAAGTAGCTGATACAACTATGCTCTTTGATGCGTTTAATGCTAAAAGTGCAGAGTGTATGCGTACTCTTGAGGCAGGATTGCCACTACCTGCGTATGATTTGTGTATGATGGCATCAAATGTTTTTAATATACTAGATGCAAGAAAAGCCATCTCTCAGACAGAACGCCAAAACTATATTTTAAAAATCCGTGAACTCTCACGCGGATGTGCCGAACTCTATAAAGCACAAGAAGAAGAACGCAACAAGAGAGTATATGGCTAAATCTTTAATGGATTAAAAGATGCAACTCACAAAAGAGCAAGAAGCAAAATTTAAAAAACTTGGTATTCATTCTATTTGTGAGCTTGCTCTTTTAATTCCCCACTCCTATACAGATTATCGGCTACAAAAGAGGCTCGTACCTCACGCCAGCCAACTTATTGACGCAACTATTGAGTCTCTTTACCGTACTCCTAATTCCATTCAGATAACTTTTTTTGCACATAATTTTAGACAGAGAGTAACAGGTGTTCTTTTTCATCCCAAGCCTTATATGATACACCAGTTTAAGGTAGGAGATAGGGATTACTACTATGGGATGATAGAGTGTAAGATAGGAAACTGCTCTATGAATATGCCAAGAAAAGTTACAAGTATTGGAAAGATTACTCCTAAGTATAAATCTACACTCAGAAGTGATGTAATGTTTCGCCTTACTCGTGAACTTCTTAACTTTAAGCAGTTGCGTGAGCAGGGGATTCCTGAGAAGATTATAAAAGAAGTTTTAACACTTCATTTTCCAACTCCGGAAGTTCTTCAAAACAGAGAGTTGAGTCAAGAAGCTATAGAATCTTTAAAATATTTAGAACTCTATAATTATATGAAACAACTCTCTCTCAAACGAAGATATTTTCAGCCATTGGTATCAAAGAGAGGTTTTTATGACACTTTTGTAGGCTCATTACCGTTTAAACTTACAGATGAACAACTAAAGACGATACAAGATATACAAAAAGATCTTGCAAAAAATGTAGCAGCAAAACGCATGATAGTCGGAGATGTTGGCAGCGGCAAGACCATGGTTATCTTAGCATCCGCAGTTATGATGATGCCACAGAGGTCAATTTTGATGGCCCCTACAACTATTTTAGCAAACCAACTTTATGAAGAGGCTCTTAAATATTTGCCACAAATGAAGATAGCCCTCGTAACAAATAAAACAAAAAAAGCCTCACTAGAGGAGTATAATTTTATCATAGGAACACATGCTCTCTTGTATAGAGAGTTGCCGGAGGCAGCCCTTGTTATGGTTGATGAACAGCATCGTTTTGGAACACAACAGCGAAATATGTTAGAAAAACTGATATCAGAGGGAGAGAAAAAGCCCCATTTTCTGCAATTTTCTGCCACTCCAATTCCTCGAACTTTAGCGATGATAGAGTCTGCACATATTGATGTAACTCTTATTGCATCTGCACCTTATAAAAAAGATATTGATTCTCAAGTCATCCATAAGAGTGATTTTAAGGATTTGCTACTACATATAACAAAAGAGATAGAGAAAAAAAATCAAATTCTTATTGTTTATCCTCTGGTTGAACAGAGTGAAGTTTTGGACTATCAGAGCATTGATGAGGCACGCGAGTACTGGGAGAGAAATTTTAATAATGTCTATATTACCCATGGAAAAGATAAAGATAAAGAGCAGGTTTTACTTGATTTTCGAGATCATGGGGATATTCTTGTTTCAACTACCGTAGTAGAAGTAGGCATATCGCTGCCAAGGCTTACAACAGTTGTTATTGTAGGAGCTGAGAGATTAGGGCTTTCAACTCTACATCAACTGCGTGGGCGTGTGAGTCGCACAGGACTTAAGGGCTACTGTTTTTTATATACAAATCAAAAAAGCTCAAATAGACTCAATAGATTTGTAAAGACAAACAGTGGTTTTGATATAGCAAATCTTGATCTAAAGTATAGAAAAAGCGGTGATCTGCTTAAGGGAATAAATCAAAGTGGTTCGCAATTTAAGTGGGTGGATCTTGCAGAAGATACTCAGATAGCACAAAAGGTAAAAGAGGATCTGCTTCTTTTACCAAAAAGTGATCAATAGAGACCGAATCTATTATCGTTTCTTTTGTAGAGAACGCGTGTTTTTTGCTCATTGTCTATAAAAATTTCAAACATTTTTCCGCTCTCTTTGAGATTATTTAAAACATCTTCAACCTCACGCGGTTTGTAAAGATCAAGCGCAACAGGAATGATTTCATCTTCCATCTCTGAAGCTACTTCTTTTACATCAACAATCTCAGCTTTTACTTCATTGAGTCCTACTTTTTGATGGTCAACCTCTCTATCATGAAGACGACGCATCGCTTTTTGTGCTCTCTCTGTCGCCAAATCTATCGCTACATAGAGATCCTGATCATTTTGTTTGATAACAATAGTATTTTTACGCGCTAGATTAACAACAAACTCAACAACAGAGTGCTCTTTACCTTTTTTGGATTGTGTTGAGACAATTATATTGACTGAAATGATATCAAGATTAAATTTTTTAAGCGTCTCAATAGAAGCAGCAATATGCTCTTTTATGGGCTCTGTTAGTTCAATATTTCTTCCTGCCATTGATATATTCATGATAAATCCTTTAATTTTTTAAATTATATCACGAAAAAGTTTATAGTGACACGAAAATTATAATTTTTGTATAGTTCTTTTGAAATATCGTATGGGTTCTGCAGAGACAGAAGTATTGTTAACACTGACTGCAATATCCATTAAAACAGAACCATTTTGTTCATCTGTTGTTACAGCGGCAAAAGTCTTACCCTTACAGCTTGAAGGGGGGTTTTTGTAGCTATATTTTATAGAAATATTTATATCGTAAAAATTGAGTGGAATGTTTAATGATGTAACACTGCATGGATTTGTTTCACTGTTACGCAGGGAGATTTTAAGCAGTGCATATTCAGCGCCACTCTTAGCAAGCAAAACGGATTGTTCATAAAGATAAATATCTGTTGTTCTTTTTGTCGTTTGAGAACTTAGAGATAGGGCAAGAGCCATAATAGTTGAAATAATAACGATAAATGCAATCGCCATAATCATAGCCATAGCATTTCTAAATTTTGGATGAGCTCTTTTTAAAATATAGTTTTTTCTTTGCATAGCGAATAGTCTCCTCCATCTTTTTTAAGTACTTTGCTTTTAGTGCAGACTTTTATCTTCACAATCGAACCTACAGAGAAAAATTGAAAATCACTGACATTTTCCATAATGATACTGCTTTTAACATTAGGAGCCTTATTAAATTGATCTGCTAAACCATCATTATCCTTATCTAACCATGGTTGGTAATTGTAATATAGCTTTAGTGTTCCGGTCTTTTCTACTTTATCGTAATTTGTCATGACAATGGCATAGGCTGTCCAAGCAAGTTTGTAGTACTCATAAACATCTACACCTGAAAAGTTACTTCCGGTTGAAGATTGAAACTGTGTACTATTTCCTGCTACGCTTTTTATTGGATGTATTGCTCCTTTTTGACTATTTATATAAGCAAGATTACCGCTCCAGCCATAATCTGTTTTGGCGTCACTGTTTGAGCCTACAAAATAGAGTGCCGCATCTGCTATTGTTGCATTTTTATTGGAGAGTTTCTCAATAAGATTATCGATCGCTGTAGTATTTGTATCTTGTGATGTTAAAATAGAGGCGCTACTGCTATCAAGATCTATAATGCCGCTCCAGTAAGGAGCGGTTGTACCACGAAAACCATCATTATCCACCCCTATCCATTCAAGTACTGTATATTTATTGGCAGCGGGGTTGATACTGCCTATTGGCTCTGGTGCACCTCCTATTTTTGTTCGAGCTATAACAGAATCTTTGATTCTATATTCCAATTTTTTTGCAATAAACTCAACTGCTTGTTCACTTTCTGACTGAAGTGTGTGGTTTACATTTTCATAAAGAAAGCCTTTATAGGCTTGAGCTATAAACCCTACACCAAACTTAGCCAATATCCCCATAACTACAATAACAAAAATAAGCTCTATTATTGTAAAAGCAAAACGGTTTTTCATTAAAATGACCTTTTATAATAATCAACTTCACCAATATTTGCTATATAAGTTGAAAGTTTTACGATTGTGTTTCCATCGCTATTTTCAATCTCTATATTGATTTTCTTCATATTTGGTTGCGGC
>JANEIH010000083.1 GCA_024513425.1 Sulfurimonas sp.
TTGTTATAGTGTTTGATAAACAAAAATAACTTTATCAAAAACTAAAAAATAATTATCAAACCATTACTCCTTAGAATGTAATGATTGATAAATATATTATACGAGGGATGAAAAATGAATATATTGGTAGTCACAGGTGGATATTCCATCTTTGATGCAAAAGGACAACTTAATGGTTTTTTGGCTCACTTAACAGAAAAAAATCTTACTGAAAAAGGGCATAAGGTTAAATTTTCAGATACAACAAAAGATATATACGACATTAATCGAGAGGTTGATAAATTACTTTGGGCAGATACCATTATATATATTACGCCAATAATGTGGTTCAATATGCCTGCACCTATGGTGGAGTGGCTTGACAAGATACTGCTTTATGAAAAAACTTTTGTTATTACTGAGGAGTATGGAGAGGGTGGTTTGGTTCCAGCGGAGAGTTTCATGATTATTGCAACATCAAATATGAAATCTTCTGATCTTGGTAAAGGTTATGTTTTAAAAAATGCACCTCATATTGATGATGTATTACAACCTCTAATTATGACTAATAATTATCTTAGTGTACGAAATCAGATACCTACATTTCACGCAGATGATGTGATCACTAGAGATACTTCATGGATAGAAGAGGCATACTTAAAGCATTTAGATATGTATTTTAAAAGCATATAGAAAAGACCAAAACATCACAAAAATCTTATAAGGAAAATAGAATGAAAACAAAATCTAAAAGAATAACTCTTATCGCAATGTTATTAGGTACAATAGCACATGCCGATATGCTACCGATACCACAGAATATAAAAGTTACAAAGCTTACAAAACAAGCAGAGGTCTCCATAGAACAATTAAGCAATCCTCATGTTGACAAAAATTTTAAATTATCAAGCGATACGATTAAGGATGGCGATAAAGTTGATCCAAAACACTACTGGAATCAATTTGGATGTTCCGGAGATAATATGAGACCGGAACTAGAGTGGGACGGGATACCTGATGGGACAAAATCTCTTGCTATTACTTTTTATGATAAAGATGCACCTACCGGTAGTGGTTTTTGGCACTGGATAGCATATGATATTCCAGTAACGGCTACACATTTAGATTCTTCGACTCTTCCAAAAGGGACAAAAGAGGCAAAAACAGATATGGATAAGCCAGGATTTTTTGCACCATGTCCACCTCCGGGGAGAATTCACACCTATACCTTTACTCTCCATGCTATGGATGTAGATAGATTAGATATACCAGCAGGTGTTTCTGGAGCTGTAAGTAGGTTTTACATTGAAAACCATACCATAGACAAAGCGACACTGCGTGTAACAGCAGGGCCTAGAAAATAAAATATGCAAGCCATCGAAGAAGCCTATGCTAAACGCGACCTAGAAGCTCTTGATACTTTAGTCGAACCATGCTTTCGCGAGATCAACAAGAAGAGCGACTTCAAGTCACTCCTTATGCTCTCAGCAAATAAAATTAAACACCTCTTAAAAATAGCGACTCTTGAAGCTGATGCTATTATGCTAAACCTTGAAGATGGCGTGAGCAAAGAGGAAAAACCCTTTGCCTTGGTTTTGTGTGCCTACTTTCTCTCTTGGCATAAAAAGTGCGATAAAAAACTCATAGTCCGTGTCAATGCTCTTGATGAAGGTGGATATGAAGAGATAGCTTATCTAAAGCAGTTTATGCCCGATGCCATAAGAGTACCAAAGATAAAAGATGCAGTTGAGGTAAAAAATGTACTTGCTCTTTTATTAAACGAAGAGATAGAGCTACATCTTTCCATAGAGACAGTAGAGGCATGGCATAATCTCTCTAGCTTGGCTTGTGACCAAAGAGTAACTACCTTTTATCTAGGCATATTAGATCTTTTTGCAGATATGAAACTTCCTCAGTCACTTATAAATCCAGAAAACCCTACTATGAGCTATATGCTCTCACATTTTCTCATCACCTGCAGGGCTATACGAGTAAAACCTGTGAGTTTTGTATTTCAAGAGTTTAAAGATGAAGAGACATTTGTGAAGTGGTTAGAGCTAGAGAAGCGTATAGGCTATGATTCCAAAGCTTGCCTCTCTCCAAACCAAGTAAAGCTAGTCAATACAATATTTGCAGATAAAGAAGTAGAACTTAAGCGTGCAAAAGTGATTGTAAAACTCTTTGAGATGTATAGAGATAAGGGCATAACAGGCTTTGTAGATGAAGAGTATGGCTTTATAGATGAGCCTATTTACAAAGGGGCTTTGGCACTTTTAGGAGAGCAGGGCGAGTAGCACAGCTTATTTTACAGGCTCAATAGCTAGTAAATACAAGATTACTTCTCAGTCACTTGGAAAGTGAAAACATATACTAGATAGCTTTGAAAGCTATTTCGTTCTACTGGACTTTTGTGTTTCTTGAGTTGGTCGGAATCCA
>JANEIH010000022.1 GCA_024513425.1 Sulfurimonas sp.
TCGCAAAAATACTAATTTGAGTCAATGTAAAAGATCTTCTATTCCAATCGTGATTAGCTTTGAGTTGTTTTTCATGAAGTTTAGAACTATGTTCAAGGTGTTTTCTGTTATAGCGAATACTAACTATAATAGCTACTGTTGAAATAGCCATGCTAAGTATTGTAAATAAAATATAGTAATAAAGACTGTATTGGTTGCATTTGTCTCTAAAACAGCATTCATATTGATATATTTTACAATAGAAATATTACTGTTTGATAAATCTTTTTTTAAACTTTCTGTTCCAACTGCAGTTGTATTAAGAGTGTGGTTAATATTTCTATCAATAGAACAAAATTCATTATTGTTAATTAATATTTTTCTATTTTATCGCTATAAATGTAGCAAAATTTGTCCATCGAAAAATCACTTCACAGTGTGAAAAACCGGCATTTTTTGCCATAATGATATTCTCCTCTTCACTGTAAGGGATCAAAACATTCTCCAAGGCTTCCCGTTTTTGCACTATCTCATACTCTGAATAGCCTTGATCTTTTTTAAAATCATAATAACACTCTATCAAATCTTTATTTAATGTAGCGTGGTGTGAAATGATTTTCTCACTAAAGATAAAAACTCCTCCTTCTTTCAGTGCATCTGCAATTTTTGCAACAAGTTCATCTCGTACAAGCGGTCTTATAAACTGCAGTGTATAGCTTGAGATAAAAACATCTGTCTTTTTATAGTTATACTCCAAAATATCTGCATTTTCGACATCTATATGAGCGCCAAAAGCTTCTATCTTTCTTTGTGCGTGCTCTAACATGGCTTCTGAATTATCAAGACCTATAAGTGTTGCGTGGGTGTTTAAATCTCTGTGAATATCGATAAGCAGTGATGCGGTTGAGCATCCTAAGTCATATAAGATTCCATTCTCACGCAATGTCTTTAGTGCAAAAAACTTTGTAATCTTCTGGCTCTCTTTGTAAAAAGGAACACTCCTCTCTAGCATATCATCAAAGACGGCAGCTACCTCTTTATCAAATTCAAACTGTTTTTTTATCGGTTTTGTAAATACTTTATCACTCTTTTTATTCATAGTACGCTATTTTATCAAAATTGTTCTATAATTAAGATTTTAACAATACAAACAAAAGGTTTTTGATGGAGATAAGTACTGCAACATGGATGATGGTGGCTTTTATCACTGCACTGATATTTACTATCTGGAAGATATACCCTTTTTTGATTAACCAAACTCTTGAAGATGATGATACAAAAGAGGATTCTTATGACTATCTTATAGAGCATATGCACAAAGTGTTAAAAGATTTGGAGGAGACCCCTGATGAAAAAGCACTCTACAAATTGATGATAAGCCATAAAGATTTTAATAAAGAGAGATTTTGGAGATTTAACCTTAACAAATTAAAGCAACTTCTCTTTAGATATTATGGAGAAAATCCTCATCTTAATTCTCTTAAGCATATCCATCAAGCAGTTCAAGAGAGAGACTAAGCTCTTAGTTTCTCTCCATTGCATTGAGATCTTTATAGGCTTGGAGAGTACGCTCTACTAAAGATTCTTGACCTGCACGCAACCATTTTCTAGGATCGTAATATTTTTTATTTGGTCTATCCTCACCCTCTGGATTTCCGATTTGTGTTTGAAGAAAGCTATGATATTTCTCGGTATAATTTTTCACGCCATTCCATGTTGCCCATTGTGTATCAGTATCGATATTCATCTTGACAACACCATAAGAGATGGCTTCGGATATCTCTGAGGGAAGTGAACCCGAACCGCCATGGAAAACAAAGTTTACAGGGTTTTTCTCAGTTGAGATCTCCTTCTCAATGTACTTTTGAGAGTTATCTAGTATCTTGGGGGTCAGTTGAACATTTCCCGGTTTATAGACACCATGCACATTACCAAATGATGCAGCAATGGTAAAATTAGGAGAGATCTCACCAAGCTCTTTATATGCAAACGCTACCTCTTCTGGCTGTGTATAAAGCAGTGCATTATCGATGTTTGTATTATCGACACCATCTTCTTCACCACCGGTTACACCAAGCTCTATCTCAATATGCATACCGATTTTACTCATTCTCTCCAAGTAAGCTTTTGAGATGCCGATATTCTCTGCTAAAGGCTCTTCGGAGAGATCTAGCATATGTGATGAAAAGAGTGGTTTTCCTTGAGTTTTATAATAATTTTCACCGGCTTCCAAGAGTGCATTTATCCACGGAAGAAGTTTTTTTGCAGCGTGGTCTGTATGTAAAATGACAGGCACACCATAGGCTTCTGCCATCATATGTGTATGAATAGCACCGCTAACAGCACCTAAAATAGAAGCTCTTTCATTTTCATTACTCAGCCCTTTGCCTGCATAAAATTGCGCTCCGCCGTTACTAAACTGTATAACAACAGGAGAATTTGCTTTTTTTGCAGCTTCTAACACGCCATTTAATGATTCTGTATTTACTACATTTACTGCCGGAAGTGCATACCCATTCTCTTTTGCGTGATTATAAACTTTTAAGACATCCTCACCAAAAAGTACACCCGGTTTTACAATATCTAAGATACCTTTGCCCATTTTATTCCCTAAAAATTTATTTTATCTTACCGTTTTTTAGCTCTTTAGAACTAAGAAATATATTTTTAAAATTATAATCTATAGTTCATTTAAAACAACTTTATGTTAGAGCCGTTTACAAATTCACGCAATCTCTAAAAATAGATTTCTTATTTTTTAGATAGGCTTGAAGAGATTTTAGATATAATTATCTCCGTAAAAAGCCTTTGTTTGCTCTCATAATTTTTTTGGAATCTACAAGTGGCTCTTAAGTTCATAAAAAGGATTAGTTTAATGAAAAATATTGTCAAAAAAACCGCTCTCATAACTATTGCACTTCTGACAATCACAGGATGTAGCGACAAGAAACCAGAGCCGAAAAAAGAGGCTTACAGTCCAACTTTTCAATGCAAAATAGAAAATGTTTTTGCACCGAAATGGACATGTATTCCTCAAGTTGAAGGGTATTATGCGGGTGTTGGTATTGCCGAGAAGTCTGTCGCAGGCATCGCTCACATGAGAAGAGTAGCACTTATGAACGGTCGTTCATCACTTGCTCAACAGATCCAAACAGAGGTAAAAGATAAGGTAGAAGGTTTTACGCGTGCAACCGGCAATAGTTCGGCTGAAACTGTTGACAAAGTTACCACTGCCGTCACAAAACAACTTGCAAAAGTTGATCTAAAAAACTCTAAAGCAATTGACTATTGGGAAGCCCCATCGGGTGCCATCTATCTGCTTGTTGCCGTCCCTGAAGAGAGTATCAATGCAGAGGTAAAAAAAGCTATCAAGTCAAGCTTTAGAGATGATAATGCACTCTGGCAACAGTTTCAATCAAAACAGGCGTTAGAGCAACTAGACACAGAGTTTCCTGCAGAATAACCCCTCTTTAAATACCCTCACGCAGGGTATTTAAACCTCGATAGACCATTTTTCTTTCATTATTTAGATATAATTTCAAAAAACTAAATACACTTTTTTCACTACTATTTATACAAGGTTGCACTCTATGAAAAAAATTGCCATTATCGGACGTCCAAATGTTGGAAAAAGTTCACTCTTTAACAGGCTTATGAAAAACAGAGATGCCATCACATCAGATCTTGCAGGCACAACTCGTGATGTAAAAAGAAGGCATGTTGTCATCAACGATAAGCAAGCAATTCTTCTTGATACGGGTGGACTAGACAAAGGTTGCGAGCTGTTTGACAAGATAAAAGAGATGAGCCTTAAAGCTGCCTATGTAGCAGATATTATTCTTTATATGGTAGATGGAAAAAGCATTCCTGAAGATCAAGACAAAAAGTTCTTTTATGAACTTCAGTCAATGGGCAAAGAGATAGCTCTTGTTGTCAATAAAATAGATAACGATAAGATGAAAGAGAAACTTTGGGATTTTTTTGAATTTGGCACGGGAGATATCTTTGGTATCTCAGTATCACACAACAGAGATACCGTAGCACTACTTGATTGGATATATGAAAAGCTCCCTGATGAAGATATTATCAAAGAAGAAGATGAAGTCAGAGCTATAGAGGAAGAGAGAGAGGAGTTTGACGATGAAGAGTTCTTCACGCAGTATAAAGAAGATAAAGATGATGATTTTTACTACTGGGATGAGGATGAAGCTGAAGTTGAAGATGACTCAATCTTTGCAAACAATGACAACATCAAAGAGTTTGATGAAAACAATATTAACCACATCGAAATCGCCATTATCGGACGCACAAATGTTGGTAAAAGTTCACTCTTAAATGCCCTTCTAGGAGAAGAACGCTCCGTAGTAAGCAGTGTTGCTGGAACAACTATAGACCCAATAGATGAGACAGTTGAGTATGAGGGAAAACAGCTTACTTTTGTTGATACTGCAGGGTTACGCCGTAGGGGGCGTATTGTAGGAATTGAAAAATATGCTCTTATGCGTACAAAAGCAATGCTAGAGAATGCAAATATGGCACTTGTCGTCCTTGATGCAAGCCAGCCATTTTTGGATCTTGATGAGAAAATCGCAGGACTTGTTGATTATAATCATCTCTCTTGTATTATTATCTTAAACAAATGGGATCTTGCAGACAAACAAGAACATGATAAAATCATCAAAGAGGTACGCGAACGATTTAAATTTCTCTCCTATGCACCTATTATTACACTCTCTGCAAAAAGCGGTCAGCGGGTTGATAAACTTCGCGATATGATCCTACAGATCAATGAGAATTATCTACAGAGAATTCCGACATCTCAAGTCAATGAAGTTCTTGAACGCGCACTTCGCCGTCATACGCTCCCAAGTATGCACGGTCAAATTATTCGTATCTACTATGCAACACAGTATGAGACACGCCCTCCAAAGATTGCCATCGTTATGAATAAGCCAAAAGGGCTTCATTTTACCTATAGACGCTATCTGACAAATAAATTTCGTGAAGCATTTAACTTTGAAGGGACACCACTGCTCTTTAAAGCAAAGAGGAGAGGAGAGAGATAGCAAAACAATCGCTAGCGATTGTTTTTTGTTTTAAGAAAAAGGTTTAAGCACTACCATACCGACGATTAAAAGCATTAAAATTGTCGGTACTTCATTATACATTCTGAAAAATTTTCCACTTTTTGTGCATCTATCTTCAAGCAATCGTCTGCGGATTACATTTAAAGAGTAAAAATAGGCTATTAAAAGAGTTAAAAAGAGTAGTTTTGCATGCAACCAAGGTGAATGAATCCACTCACCCATATAGATAAGAGCAGTTCCACTGATAACCGTTGCATACATAGAAGGCACGCCAATTATTTTGTAGAGTTTCATCTCTTGAATCTTCACAACTTCAATAAAGCCTCTATTTTCTATATGCTCCATATGATATACATAGAGTCGAGGCAGATAAAAGA
Organism: Sulfurimonas sp.; assembly: GCA_024513425.1. Classification (GTDB taxonomy): domain Bacteria; phylum Campylobacterota; class Campylobacteria; order Campylobacterales; family Sulfurimonadaceae; genus Sulfurimonas. The sequence goes on from JANEIH010000022.1 coordinate 5,444, forward strand.
GTACCGCAAACCACGAGATAAACGAGATTGCGTGAAACCAAAGTATCCAGTCATACATATTTTTCCTTTAAAAATTTCATAAGCTTATCGCTTTAACATTGGAACAAACCGACACTTAGGAGAAATCATACAAAAATCTAATTTAACAATTGATAAAATGAAACCCTATTAAAACACTAACTCCTCTTGAGGATCAGAGATCTGTTCTGATCGTGGTGGTTTTGAGATATCACTAAAGTACTCTTTTCGTCCGCCTATATTTACCTCAATGATACCCTCTGGCATATCAAACTTTCTCTTTACCTGAGGGTAGAGCCTTAACACATTTCTAAAATAATTGGCAAAAGCAGGACCGGCAATGCGTCCACCTGTCTCTCTTTTATACATTGGTGAGTTGTCATCATTACCAAACCATACAACTGTTTCAATTGTTGGCGAATACCCTGCAAACCATCCGTCGATATTGTTATTTGTCGTTCCTGTCTTACCGGCAAGTTCTATCCCTTTTACTCTAGCTCTACGCCCTGTACCACGATTAACTACATCCCGTAAAATCGTCGTCATAATAAAAGATTGTGTAGGTTTTGTAATATCATAAAAGGGCTTTTCTCTCTCATATACCATCTCATTGTTCTTATCGATTGAAAGTATAAGGTGAGGAACGACTTGCGTGCCGTAGTTTGAAAAAGAGGTATAGTACTGTGCTAGCTCTAATGGGGACATAGACATGGTTCCTAGCGAGATAGAGAGATCGTTTGGTATATTTTTGATATGGAATTTTTTCAAATCTTTGAGTAGTTCGGTGAGTCCGATATCATTAACAAGGTTGATAGTAGCAAGGTTTCGTGAGTGAATCAATGCCTTACGCAGGGTAATGAGTCCTTTATAATTTTTTTCATAGTTTTTCGGACGCCACTTCATCTCTTCGCCATTCTTTTTATACTCATATGTTTTGGCAATATCAACAAGCTGTGTCGCACCGCTGTAACCTAAATCTATGGCTACTTGATAGATAAAAGGTTTAAAAGCGGAACCAGGTTGACGCTTTCCCTGCGTGGCACGGTTATATGAGCTCTTCTTATAATCAACAGAGCCTACAAGGGCTAAGATATCTCCTGTTTTGTTATCGAGTGAGACTAAGGCACCGTTAAGCTGAGAGACATTGACATCTTGAAGTTGAAACTCTGTATCTCCTCTCTCTTGAGCTTTTTTGAGTTCTTCTTGCTCTTTTACTTTATACTTTTCAATTCTTTTTAATGCTAGATTGTAAGCGTATCGCAGTGACTCACGACCTGCTTGTTGCAAACGGAGATCAACTGTTGTATAGATCTCATAACCTCCTGTTTTCAAATCATTAAATCCCATCTTTTTAAATCGACGGGCTACTTCTTCTACGATAAAAGGTGCTCTATTTTGTGTCAATGTATCGTTATATACAGTTGGACGCTCAGCAAGTGCACTCTCAAATGTAGCATCATCTATCCAGCCAAGCATATGCATTCTTGTAACTACACGATTGGCTCTTCCCATCGAAATCTCATAATTTTTTGTCGGGGCATAGGTGCTTGGTGCCTTTGGAAGCCCTACTAAAATAGCCATCTCTTTGAGTGTCAAATCTGCAAGCTTTTTATGAAAATAACCATCTGCCGCCGTCTTTACTCCATAATATCCATGCCCAAAGTAGATCTCATTTAAGTAACACTCTAAAATCTGCTCTTTTGTTAATCTATTTTCTAATTTAAGAGAGTAGATAAGCTCTTTTATCTTGCGTGAGAGTTTTTTCTCTCTTGTTAAAAGTTTGTTTTTTACAAGTTGCTGTGTAATCGTACTCGCACCCTCAACCATCTTTCTTGCTTTGACATCTTTAATAATCGCACGAAAAATAGCATCGAAGTTTATACCATGGTGTTCAAAAAATGTTGTATCTTCAATGGCTATAAGTGCCTCTATGATGCGTGGTGGTATCTCTTCAAAAGGAGCATAATAACGGTGCTGTTTATCAAAAATATTAGCTATTTTTTCTCCATTTTTATCATAAATACGACTTGTCTGTGCCGGATGATATTTTGTAAGTGAAGAGATATTGTAATCACAAGTAAAATAGTAATAGGCAAATACCATAAATGGCAACAAAAATCCAAACAATATAAGTGTAGTCAATATCTTTTTTATCATTCTCTAAAATTCCTGCTTGCAAAATTTGCTTCAATTAATACTTTTGTATATGCTTCTTTTGGTGATATGATAACCTCTTGCATACTGCCACGCTCAACCAAAAGACCATCTTTAATAACACAGACCTCTTCACACAGCTCTTTTGCTGAAAATATATCATGTGTTACAAAAAGTATGGCAAAACCCTCTTTTTGCCGTAAATTGCGAAGAAGCTCAAGTATCTTTATCTTTATTTCCGGATCCAAAGCCGTTGTCGGCTCATCCAAAAGCAGTAGTCTTGGGCGTTTTTCCAAAGCCATTGCAATGACCACCCGTTGCAATTGTCCACCGGAAAGCTCAGAAGGAAAACGCTCTAAGAGCTGAAGAGAGAGACCGACTTTACAGAAAAGCTCTTCTACTCTCTTTTTATCTACAAAAAACTGCTTTTTGATTTTTGTCAGCGGGGAGAGTGCAGTAAAAGGATTTTGTGGTACAAAACCTATATTCTCACCTGCTACAAAACTAAAATCACTATCATATTCTAGCGTGCAATTCATACTTTTTGGCAACATATCCAAAAGTGCTTTAAGTGTAAGACTTTTACCGCTACCGCTCTGACCGATAAGAGCAAGCGATGATTCAATAGCAAAAGCAATATCAACAAGTTTTGTATCACCAAGTGAAATTTGGAGTTTTTTTATTGTAATCATAATACTTTTTTTAGCTCCCTGCAAAGCTCTTGGAGATCTGCGCCACTCTCTCCAAGTCGAGCGATTAAACGAATGATAGCACTCTGAACCGTAGGCTGTCTAATGCCACCGACGGCATATCCGAACTCTTGTAGTTTATCTTTTATCTCTATGGCTCTTTTATTGTTACCAATCTCCACCGGAACAATTAGACCCTCAACAGTAATGCCAAGCTCTTTAGAGATTATCTTTTGTCTCTTTTGTATCTCCTCTTTGAGCTGTTCTGCGTGAGATAGAATATAGTTGAGTGATTGATGTGCTAAGAGTGTATCGTAAAGAGAGAGTGAGGTTGCATAGATAATTGGCTTGGCACGATTAAGCAGATACAGGACAATATGCTCTGATGCCAAAATAAAAGCACCAAAACTTCCATACGCTTTTCCAAGAGTTCCCATCTTGATGTGATTTGCTTTTATATCGATGCCATAATGCTCATAGATACCCATAAGCCGCTCTCCAAGAACTCCACTGCTATGTGCCTCATCAACAATCAAAATCGCTTCAAATCTATCTGCAATAGTAAATACCTCGCGTGAGCAGAGATCTCCATCCATAGAGTAGATACCCTCAACAGCTATAATATTTCTCTTTGCCTTAGAGTTTTTTAAAAGCTCACGCAGTTCATGCATATCATTATGCTTGAAAAATGTGACATTGATATTGTGAAGTTGTGAAGCAAGAACTCCCGAAGCGTGATACAACTCATCCATAAAAAGCCTGTCGCCCTTACGGACAAGCGACTCAACAAGAGCAATATTTGCATTAAAACCACTTCCAAGTACAATGCCCGCTTCAAAACCATTCGCCTCACACAAAGCATCTTCAAAATCTTTATGGATCTGATGATAGCCATTCACAAGCATAGAGGCTTTTGTGGCATATACATCACTCTTTTGTAGAAGATTGCACGCTACTATATGTAGCTCTTTATGATGTGCTAAACCCAAATAGTCATTCGATGCGAAATCTTTTAAACTATTTTGTACCACTTCACGCTTTCTATATCGCTCGGCATATTTGAGAGCATCTAGCTCTTTTTTATAAAACATCATTTAACAACAACTCTGTTTTTTGTATCTTTGTTTACCAAGACAAAATCCAATTTGCATCTCATTTAAACCTTCGAAGCAGTTCCACACTCAGACCCATAGCAGTACTCTCATAACCATCTACTTCTTTAATATATGACTTACAAAAGCCCTCAACCATACAGGCACCGGCTTTGCCCTGCCACTCTCCACTCTCTAGGTACAATTCTAAATCATCTACATCAAAATCTGCAAAAAGATAATCAGTTTTAGAGATATCTATAATCTTTTTATCTTTTGCGTGATAGATAAAACAGGTAATAATGCTAGTAATATTTCCACTTTGCGTCATTAAAATATTACGAGCATCATCTTTACATTTTGCTTTTCGGAGAATTTGATCTTGAGAGGCTACAACGGTATCAGCGACAAGAAGCGGATAATCTTCAAAGCCAAAAGCCTTGAGGTTTGCCTCATATTTTCCTACCGTTGCCTGATAGACAAAATTTTTCGGACTTGAAGCCACTATGCTCTCTTCATCAAACTCTACACTCTCTTGAATAAATTCAATCCCTGCCTCACGCAACAGATAGGCTCGAGTCTCTGAAGAGGAGCATAATCTAATAGGCATTATAAAGTGTTACTCCAAGGTAAATTGTAATCATATACTCTTTCATAAGGAGAGAGCTTCTTTTATAAAGTTGCGTGCCTCTATTTTTGCTTCAGAAAGCTTAGAGTTATCTTTTCCGCCAGCTTGTGCAAAATCAGGACGACCTCCGCCACCTCCACCTAAAATCGGTGCGATTTTTTTGATCCACTCACCCGCTTTTACACTACAGCCTTGAACACCCGCAGCGATTAAAACTTTATCACCTTTTACTTGAAAAAGCATTGCACAGAGTTTTTCGTTTTGGCTTTTTAGCTCATCAATTTTCTCTTTAATATCTCCATTTGACAACACATCAATGACAACGACTACTCCATTGATATCTTCTGTTTTTATCTCTACTTTTACGGACTTTTGAGCCTCTTTTAACTCTGTTTTTAACTGGGTAATATTTGCTTTGAGCCTGTTGATACCGGCAATGATATCAAGATTTTTCACTTCACTTTGAGCAGATTTTAGAAGTGAGTGTTGCTCTTTGAAATAGTTGTACGCGGCATTACCGCAAACTGCCTCAATTCTTCGCACTCCTGCACTCACTCCAGACTCTTTTGTAATGATAAAACTACCGATATTTGCACTGTTTTCAACATGCACGCCACCACAAAACTCTATGGAAGCATCTGCAAAACTAACAACCCTGACTTCACTGCCATACTTCTCACCAAACTGTGCTTTTGCTTCTGACTTTTTCGCATCTTCTAGACTCATAATCTCTGTCTTTGCAGGAATGGCACGCATAATCTCTGCATTTACACGATTCTCAATCTCAGTGAGCTCTGCTTCACTTACTGCTTTAGGGTGTGAAAAGTCAAAACGCAATCTATTTGCTTCAACAAGGGAACCTGCTTGCGAAATATGTTCACCGAGAACATCATAAAGTACTGCGTGAAGGAGGTGTGTTGCAGAGTGGTGTTTTGTGATCTCATTGCGTGAGATATCTACTTTTGCATTAACACTATCACCGACTCTCAGTGCTGCCGTTGCCTCAATTTGTGAGAGATTTAGACCAAAAAACTTCTTTGTGTCAAAAACTTTTGCTCTACCTTCAAGTTCGCCGATATCACTACACTGACCACCGCTCTCAGCATAAAAAGGTGTCACATCTAAAAATACCCATCCTTTTTGCCCGGGAAGCAGTGCCTCTACACATAAAAACTCATCATCAAGAAATGCTTGAATCTTACTTGTTTGACATGTTGTCTCATACCCTACAAACTCATTCTCGCCAAACTTCTCTAAGAGCTCTTTAAAATCGCCATGAATAGCATCATCACCACTCCCTTTCCACGCAGCTTTTGCACGACTCCTCTGCTCACTCATAAGCGTTTCAAATTTTGCAGTATCAAGACCAAGCCCTTTTTCATGCAGCATATCTTCTGTCAAATCAGGTGGAAATCCATATGTATCATAGAGTTTAAACGCAACTTCTCCGCTAAACACCTCTTTTGTATTTTGCAACTCCCTGTTAAACAGAGCGATTCCAGACTCAATCGTTTTAAAAAAGCGTGTCTCTTCAAGCTCCATCTGCTCTTTGAGAGCTACAGATTTTTTTACCAAGTAGTCATACTCTTCACCCATAATATCTACTAAAGTATCTACTATCTTATACATAAAAGGTTCTCGAAAACCCAGAAGATAGCCATGACGAACAGCACGACGCAAAATTCTTCTAAGAACATACCCGCGTCCTTCATTTGAAAAGTTTACACCCTGTGCAAGAAGAAAAACAGATGCTCTGATGTGATCTGCAACAACACGGTATGATGCACCGTTTGCATAAATATACTCTTTACCTATAAGCTCTTCAACTTTACGGATAATTGGCATAAAAAGAGTTGAATCATAATTGGAAACTACTCCCTCTTTGATCGCCACAACACGCTCAAGTCCCATTCCGGTATCGATAGAAGGCTTTGCAAGCGGAATTTTCTCACAATCTTTCTCTTTTACCTCATACTGCATAAAAACCAGATTCCAAATCTCTAAAAATCTGTCACCCTCGCCACCTAAGTAATCTTCAGAACCGTTAAAGTGTTCAGCACCTTGATCGTAAAAAATCTCAGAACATGGTCCGCACGGTCCGGTATCGCCCATGGACCAGAAATTGTCTTTATCGCCCAAACACATAATGCGATCAGCTGCAATATGTCTCTTCCAAAGCTCTTCTGCCTCATCATCACTCTCATGTACTGTTACCCAAAGCTTATCTTTATCAAGCTTGAGCACCTCTGTGATAAACTCCCATGCATAGGCAATGGCATCTTCTTTGAAATAATCTCCAAAACTAAAATTTCCAAGCATCTCAAAAAAGGTATGGTGACGAGCAGTATGTCCAACATTTTCAAGGTCGTTATGCTTTCCGCCTGCACGGATACATGTCTGGCATGAAGTGACACGAGGATTTACGGGACGCGGAACTTCTCCTGTAAAAATTGATTTAAAAGGAACCATTCCGGCATTGTTAAAAAGGAGTGTTGCATCATCTGGTACCAAAGGTGCAGAAGCCACTCTTGTATGGTTTTTTGATTCAAAAAATTTTAAAAATTCTTCTCTGACATTCATTATATTTTCTCATTTTATAAAATTACTTGATTATATCTAAAATGTGCTAAATTTTTGGATTTTTTCTCCTTTTTCTTTAAATTACAAAATCTTAAAAATACTTTTCTTCTTGTTAACTATAATGAATTATAATGATATAAAAAATTTATACTCTGAAGAGAAAATGAAAAAAATTCTATTAAGTAGTTTGGCTACAATACTGTTAGGAGCAAACCTAACCGCTGATGATGTCAATCTCTGGCACACCGGGAGATATAGAAGAGTATATGGCAGGTCTCTTCAAGTAACTGCCATATACAGGGCATATTTTATGGTGAAATTTTACCAATTTAAATAGAGGCATCTCTCAATATTATATAAAGAGAAAACTATGGAAGCAAAAGCAATTAAAACAGAACATTACTTGTCACAAGAGAAGATACAAAAGCATCTGCAAAATGTAGAATATATCATTATGGCAGCCTCTGCACCGGAACACTTTAAAGATACGCCGATTCATTTTACTATTTTTCTCAATACCGCAGATACTATTCCCGCTGATGTTCAAATAGCTATTTTAAATAAATTTCAAGATGAGTATAAGATAGGTCAAACGGCAAAACTCTTGAGTCAAATTATGCCGGTTGGTTTTGCTATTAGTAGCTCTCAAGATACCCCTATGCCAATGTTGCTTGTAAAACAAGAAGACCAAAGAAGCATTGCAAATGTTCCCATGTATGTTATGGATTTTCTTGCTGATTCTGATGAGTTTTTTGAGGTAAAAGAGAAAAATCTCACTGGATGGAGCTACTCTTACGAAGTGTAAGCCTCTATCTCTTTTATCTCTTTTTTTATCGCTTCAGAGAGGTTATTTGCCCCTTTTTCTACTACTAAGATATTATCTTCAATGCGTATGCCTATTCCTCTGTATTTTTTTGGAACTTTGCTATCTTTTTCATCTATATAAATACCCGGCTCAATTGTTAGGACCATACCTTTTTTAAGAGGAATCTCTTTGCCTTTTTTAGTTTTGTACGGAGCCTGATCGTGCACATCAATACCCATCCAGTGTCCTATTCCGTGAGGAAAATACTTTTTATGACACTCTTTTTTGAGGAGTTTTTTCACCTTGCCGTCTAAAATTCCAAGCCTTACCATTCCTTTGCATAGAAGCCTCTCGGCTCTTTTTTGCAAACTGCTTCGCATCACTCCGGGTTTTACCATTGTAATTATCTCTTTTTCAACATCTAAAACCAACTGATAGAGCTCTTTTTGTGCTTTTGTAAATTTTTTTACGGGAATCGTTCGTGTTATGTCACTTGCATAGTAGTTATACTCACATCCTGCATCGATGAGAATAAGTTCATCTTTTGTGAGTCTTGCGTGATTATCTATATAGTGCAAAGTATTTGCATGGTTTCCTGATGCCACAATAGAAGTATATGCATCACTCTGTGCCCCATATTTTTTAAACACATACTCCAATTCAGCTTGAAGCTCATACTCATAGTGCAGTTTCGATACCTTTTTCATCGCTCTGTGGTGTGCTCTTGTTGTTATGTCAAGTGCCTTTTTTATAAGCGATATCTCCGCATCTGATTTAATAAGACGCATCTTCTCAATCGGACTTGCTGCATTTTTAAAAACATCTATCTTTTTTGCATAGCGTTTTAAGAGCTTGACTTTAGAGTAATCAAGTCTAAAATCATAATAGAGTCTCTGCTTTGCTTCTAAAAACTCTTTAAGCTTCAAAGGGAGTTGACTATAGCCAAATATATCATCGACAATAAAGATCTCTTTTGCCTGCTGTTGCCCAAGTCGTTTTCCACTCCAAAGCTCTTCACCGACATCTTTTTTTTGTACTAAAAGATATGTTTTTGTTTTTTTCGCCTCTTTGACAAATATCAATGCCGATTTATCTTCGGTAAATCCTGTCATATAGTAAAAATTACTATCTTGTCTATAGGGGTATTCCGTGTCATTTGAGCGTATTTTTACCTCAGCACTAAATAACACGGCAACAGAGTACGGCTTTAGTTTTTTTGCAAACTGCGTGCGTCTCTCTCTATACTCTCTCTCTTGTATCATTCACAACTTCCCGATATCCATTGTATCATCTCATCTAAGCTCTCGCCAAGCAGTTCATTGAGAGCGATAACTCCACTTTGAGCATTAGCTTTTTGTATCTTTCTCTCTTTGCTTATATGTTTACTTGCGATAATTTTTGCCGTTTTATTGTCAATAAGTGAAAATACAATTGCAATTTTTACAAATGACTCTTTTTTATCTTCGCTAAAATATTGTGAAAATAGATCAACTCTACTCTCTAGGGTGTAATCACTGCGACTAAAAGATTTATAACTACCTGCTGTTTGAAAGATATTTGCACTCTCGAGTGCTTTTACTATCACATCACTGATGGCCCTGTTTGGATTCTCTGCCCACTCTGATTGATTATATGCAAACTCTTTGTATTTTCCGACAACATACTTCATCTTTTTACTCATTAGAGAGCTTTTTACAAAGACTTGTGCAACCGTTAGGGAACTTTTTTGACAAGAATCTTCTAGATTTTGTGGTATTTGTACCTCTGTATCAATCTTGTACTCTATTATTGACGGGTATGTTGTCGAACATGCCGTAAAAAAAAGTACTATAAAAACTACTGCAATATTTCTCATTTTATTTCTCCCCCGGAGCAATTTTTTCTTCTGTTTTCTTATAGAATATATTAGAAGGATTGCGTTTAAACTCTTGTAGTGTATCTCCTACATCTATCATTACATTTTGACTCTCAAGCATCATATTGTTTAGTGCATGACTCAACTTCTCAAAAGTAATAGCAGAGTCTGAGAAAGAGACTGCCATATTTTTCATCGTATTGTCCATTCTAAAATATGTCCCTTTAATAGCTTCAAAAGAGGCATCAATACCATATTCCCACTCAATACTCTTTGCGATAAAGGTATCAATCTTAGGTATTAAATTATCAACTTTATAGGTAAGAGTATCTAAATTATTCATAGAGCTTTGAAAATGTGTAATCGTTTTTTCATTAAGCAATCCGTCAAGTTTATCCATGATACTTGCAGTTCGTTTTAAGAGCAGCCCAACCTGTTTTTGATTCTCATCATTGAGTATTTCCTGTGTTTTATAAAGCGTTGCAGAGAGTTGTGAGGAGACATCTCCAAATGAGCGTTCAAAGTGTTTAAAAAAAGAAGGAGTTGTTTTGATAACAGGATACTTTTGCCCCTCTTTTGCTTTGAGTGGCGATGCATCATTTTTTCCCTGCGTGAGGTTAATGTAAGCAAGTCCGGTGATACCCTGTGCGGTTAGTTTTGCGACAGTATTTTCTTTAATTGGCGTGCTTTTAAAAATATCTACTGCAACCTCTACCTGCTCTGTATTTTTTGGACTGATCCGCAGTCGTGTCACTTTTCCTACCGTAATGCCTCTATATTTTACAGGCGCATCAATATTAAGCCCAAAAACAGACTCATCAAAATAGATAAGATACTTCTGTATCTCTTCGTTCGTTGAGGGTTTTGACATCCAGTATGCAAAACCAAACATTAAACCAAGTCCCATCAAGACAGAGAGACCGACAAGTGTATAATTTACTCTATTATTCATTTCATTTTCCCAAAAAAGTTTTCTATAAAATCACTCTCTACATTTATCACTTCTTGAAGCGTTCCTTCATATATAATCTTTTTATTGTCAATTATAGCGACTTTATCCAAAGTATCAGATATAGATTGCAGATCATGGCTAACCATAACAATCGTAAGCCCCAACATATCACGCAATTTCAATATCAAACTATCAAACTCACGCGCCGATATCGGATCAAGTCCACTCGTTGGTTCATCTAAAAAGAGTAGTTTTGGATCCATTGCCAATGCACGCGCTAATCCTGCTTTCTTACGCATACCGCCACTAATCTCTGAAGGGTAGAGATTTGCATCTTCTGTTTTTAAACCGACCAAATTGATTTTAAATTGCACTATCTCCTCTATCATTTTTTCTGAGAGCTCAGTATATTCAATCAAAGGCAGTGCAATATTCTCTTGAAGTGTCAAAGAAGAAAAAAGTGCACCAAACTGAAAAAGTACGCCCCACTGATGTCGCAAGCCCTGTGCCTCTCTCTCGCTGATACCCTCAAGTCTCTTGCCTAGCAGTTCAATAGAGCCTTTTGCAAACTCTTGAAGCAGTACCATCTCACGCAGTAGTGTTGTTTTTCCACATCCGCTCGGTCCCAAAATTCCATAGATCTCGCCCTCATTGATTGTAAGATTAAGACCCTCATGGACAATTTTATCGCCAAGAATAGTCCAAACATCGCGTACTTTGATCTGTTCCATTTTATATTCCCAAATTTGTAAATGCGATGGAAAAAACCGCATCACATACAATAACTGCAAAGATGGACTCAACAACGCTTTTGGTTGTGTTAAATCCTATGCTTTGCGTATCATCTTTTACCATAAGTCCTCGGTGGATTCCAATGGCAGCGATCAAAAATGCAAAGAGTGGCCCTTTTACGATTCCCACATAAAAATGCTTCATAGCAACAACCTCACTAAAACGATCCATAAAAAGTTCCGTTGTAATGTTCAGGTCAATATTTGCAACAATTAAACCACCCAACATCGCCATCATATCTGCTACAAAGATAAGAATTGGCATTGTTATTGCAAGTGCGATAATACGAGGAAATACTAAAAAAGCAAAAGGCTCAAAGCCCATTGTTTTCATGGCATCGAGTTCTTGTGTTATCTTCATCGCCCCAATTTGAGCCGCATAGGCAGAACCACTACGCCCTGCGATCACAATAGCAGTAATCAAAGGCGCCAATTCACGGAAGATAGAAATTCCTAGCATATCGACAATAAAGATATTTGCTCCATAAATTTTTAGCTGGTAAGCCGACTGATATGCCACAACAAGACCAATCAAAAAACTTGTCAGTGCAATAATTCCAAGAGCCCGTATAGCACTTTCATTTATCTCAAAAAATATCTCTTTAAAACGAATATTTTTAAGTGATGTTGCATAACGCAGGTTTGTTACAAAAAGCTTTCCGAAAAAATGCAAAAAAGAGAGAATCTCAATATAGTAGTTATAAAACAACTCTCCTGTTTGTTCTAAAAAGCTCTTCTGTTTTCTTGGTGTAAACTTATGAGAAATTTTCATATTCTCCTTAACAAGATTTAAGGTCTCTTTTTGTGCTGTATCTTCTAAAAGCAGGGTGACTGTCACCTCTTTTTTTATGAAGTTTTTTTCTAGTTTATAGATAAAGAGCGCGCCGGCGGTATCAAGAAATGTTACACTCTCAAAATCTAGTTGCAAGGCGTTAAAAGAGTATGTTTTTACCTGAGCTAATTCTTTTTCGATTTTGGCAACCGTATGGAGCGTAAGCTCTCCTTTAAAAGTAATGAAGAGTTTATCATTTTGGAGGTTTATAAGGGGCTTTTTATGCATCATCAACACTCTCTTTAACCGCATCCATCTTTTGCATCTCCTTAGAGAATTGGTGCTCTTCTAGCAACTCTCTGTCATCTTTTAATTTTACAATAAAATATCTTTGATTGCAAGCAAAAGCAGCTAGGTTAATATAAGTAAAACTGCTAAGTTTAAAGCTTCTGTTTTGGTGAAAATGCCCCTCTATAAAATAGTCACAGACAAAGCGATTTTTAAAACGGTTTTTGATGAAATATTCAAACCAAGGGAGCTCTTTACAATCATCTTTTTTATCTAAATATGCTTCGATTTTATTGATTATGAGATGGTTTAATGCGATATCTATATATTTTAAAACAGAAAGGATGAAAGGATTGCGAATCAATGCCGTATATATTTTATACTCAATTTTTCCATCAAAATCACCGTGTGCTAAACAGACTTTTTTATCATCAAACTGCAAAGTTACAGGTTGAAGTGCAAGTGGAAAGATTATAATATTTTTAAAGATAACCTTAAGATTAAAGTCATGGTTGCCTTCAAGATAGATGACTTCTATATCCTCTGCTATTGTATCAAGCAGTCTTATCATCTCTTTGTTCTCTTCATAGGTATAATCGACAACTCCAAAGAGAGCATCAAAGATATCACCCATCAAGATAAGTTGTGGCGGTTGAAGTTTTTTTGAGTAGATATCTTTTATAAGAGCAAGAAGTTCTGGCCTGCGTGGTGAGTAGTGTGCATCGGAGATGATGTAGGCACCCTCACGCAACTCTAAATTATGGGACATAGGCTATATTCGAGATACCCATTTTCTCATCAAGCCCCATCATAAGATTGGCATTGACAAGAGCTTGTGATGATGCACCACGCATCAAGTTATCAATTGCAGAAACGATAAAAAGCAGAGCTCCTTTTTGTCTAACATAGATATCACAAAAATTTGTCCCTGCTACATCTTTCATCGTTACAGGCGTCTTGCTTATGCGAATAAAAGGCTCATTCTTATAATGCTCACGCAAGAGCATTTCAGCATCAAAACTCTCCTTTACCTGAATATAAATAGAACTGATCATACCGCGTGTTACAGGTACGAGATGCGGTACAAAGTTTACTGTATCAAGCTCAATTTCGAGTTTATTTGCAATCTCTGGCGCATGACGATGTGCCAAAGGATTGTAAGCAAAAAGGTTGTCATTAACATTGGTAAAGTGCGTTGTATCGCTCAGTTTTTTTCCAGCTCCGCTCACACCTGTTTTTGCATCTATAATGATAGGTGTGTTTAACACTCTTTTACTCATAAACGGCAAGAGTCCTAAAATAGCAGAAGTTGGAAAACATCCCGGGTTGGCAACAAGTTTCGCCGATTGCAACTCCTTACGGAAAAGCTCTGGCAGACCATAGACTGCGTGAGAGAGATTGGCGACATCCGTATGCAGACAGTAAAACTCTTCGTAGATATCTTGCGGTAGGCGATAGTCGGCTGAGAGATCAACAACTTTGACACCTTTTGCAAGCAACGGCTTAACATAATCCATCGCTGTTTTATGTGGCAGTGCTAAAAATATCAGATCACAGACAGACGCCATTGCATCCACATCTGCACAATGCACTTCATCTTCACAAACTCCACTAAGTGAGGGGTGAAGTGCATCAATAGTTGTACCGCCTTGTGAATTTGCAATATAAACAAGATTGAAAACAGGATGCTTGACTAATATCTTGACTAATTCAAGTCCCGTATAGCCTGTTGCACCGACAACACCTACATCAATTTTGTTCGCAATCAAAAAAAATCTCCTGATATTTCACTTCATCTATCTCAAACTCTTTTTCACCACCGGGAAGACGCACTTCAACCTCATCACCCTCTTTTTTACCTAAAAGCTGTTTAGCCAAAGGTGAGTTAAATGAAATAAGCCCCATATTTGGATTGCTCTCGGCACCACCGACAATCGTATATGTTACCTCCTCATCACTCTCCATATCAGTCATCACAACAGTTGATCCAAAACTTACTTTTGAGTGTGTCAACTCGCTAGGATCAACAATCTGCGCGTTCCCAAGTATCTCTTGAAGTTCTGCTAAACGGTTATCAATATTTTTCTGTTGCTCTTTTGCTGCATGATACTCGGCATTTTCTTTCAAGTCACCATGCTCAAGCGCCTCTTCAATCGCTTTGACAACAGCGGGACGCTTCACCTCTTTTAACTCTTTTACTTCAGCCTGAAGTTTTTCATAGCCGTATATTGTCATTGGTTCGACATTTTGCATAATTATTCTCTTTAGAGCCACTTGCAGATTCCAAAAAACCCACAATTTAAGCTAAATTAAATTTATAAAAACTATTATACCCGAAATCTCTTCAGGCTTATCTAAAAGGTGCCTTTATTTTTTTAATTTGACTTGCTTTAAAGTTTTTGTTTGCTATTGCTTCTAAAAAAACAGTTGCATAAGAGCCTTTTGGCAGAGTAAAGCTAATATTTAAAATATCAAAGTTATTCTTATAGTCAAGTTTGATATCGGCTGGAAATATCAATGCTTCTCTGCGTGAGCCCTTGTCATATAGAAACTCATCATCATATTTCTCTTCTATATCGCGTGCCGTATCTCTTGCACGGTAAACATCACGACCACAAAGAATCCCGGTTGGCACAACCTTATGTGCCTCAAAATCACGCTGAAGAATCTTTTTGGGTGTAAAGAGTTTTCCCTCCTCCGATAGATAGACATCGCCCTCTAAAAGCAAAAACTTCCTACCGTTTTTATCACGCGAAAGGAGTACACGCTCACGCAACCATTGGTTGAAGTAAAAAGATTGATAGACAGAGATAAGAAATTTTTTGAGCTTCGCATCTTCTATATGCAACTCTCCGGCTATCACCTTGCGTGCTTGGTTGATGGAGTCTTCATCGCGTCCAAAACGCTGATAGCCAAAGTAATTTGGTAGTCCATTCTTTGCAAGTTTTCTCGCTCTTTTTTCAATCTGACCTGCTTCTATGGGTGAGACACCAAAAAGGTTAATACTAAAACGATTCCCGACCAAATCACCCATACGAATGGAGTATTTGTCTCGTGTAGTCTTTAAAATCTTAATACCGGGATGTTTGAATTTCTTCAGCGCTTTTTCATACTTAGCTTCTATGCTTATATACTGCGTTGTTGTTGCGTGCTTATCTTTAAGTCCCGCATAGCCGATCTTCTCAGCCGGTAGATTTAAAAACTGTGCAAAAACCGCTATCATATCCCATGTCGTCATCTCAATCTTTTGCACACGCAGAACTATATATTTCCCCTTTTCACTAAACTTTCTCGGATTTTCATCAACGATAAAATCCTCTTTTGTCTGTTCAAATTTAAAGTTTATCTTCTCTGCCTCTTCTAAATAGACTCTTGCCTGCACCCTTTACCTCCCTACTTATCGCTATTATCATCACTGCTATTTTCAAGCTTGACCATTTTCTTGTCTATTTCAGCTATATTCTTAAGCCGTTTATC
>JANEIH010000073.1 GCA_024513425.1 Sulfurimonas sp.
TATCTTTTTGAGAGGTTTTAGCTATCTTAATAAATTTTTTATAAATTTGTAACTATCATAAAGATACAAACTCTTTAACACTAATGTAACAATTAATTACTAAAATATAGATATTTTTTTAAAGGATCTCAATGAAAGCAATCAAAATACTTTTAGCAGGACTGATCATTGTCAGCTCATTTGCTGTTCTCAATGCAGATAAGACCATGGATCTCTTTCAATCAGTTTCACCACAAGAAGCAACTATTGTTCAAAAAGGTGAAGAGTCTTGTTCTGTTTGCGGTATGAATCTTCCAATGTTTTATAAAACAAATCATATTGCAAATGTTGATAACAAAAAGAAGCAGTACTGTTCACTACACTGCCTTATGGATGATAAAGAGAATAACCATGCAGATACAAAAGGTATTAAGGTAGTAGATGTAACATCTCTAAAGTTTATTGATGCCGCAAGGGCATACTATGTTGTAGGTTCAAAGAGAAAAGGAACTATGAGTATGGTAAGCAAATATGCATTTAAAAATCTTAAAAATGCCGCAAAGTTTGCCAAAGAAAACGGTGGAGCTGTTATGGACTTTAATGCGGCCTATAATGAAGCAAAAAAAGATTTTTAAACAGCATAAGCCCATTGGCTTCTAAACAACACAAAACTATTACAGTGGTATATCTCTACATAGGATATAGATTGTAAAATTAACTCTAAATCTTTATGGAAACTCATGCTCTCATCATGTTATAATTTCACTAAAAAGAGATAAATATGACAATAAAAATCCAACCAATGGGATCCTATCAAACCAACTGTTACATCATTACAAAAGATGGCAAAGATATCATCATCGACCCAGGTGTTGATGCCACTTCATGGGTAAGAGTAAGTGTCACCAATCCTATAGCTATTTTAAACACACACGGACACTTTGATCACATCTGGAGCAATGCAGAGTTACAGCGTGAGCTTGGTGTCAAACTCTACACGCCAAAAGAGGATGCCATGCTTCTGCTTCAAAGCAGTTGGATGCCGGATCTTCCACCTTCTACACCGGATGTTTTAGTTGAAAATGATATAGAGCTAGAGATTAATGGCATTAAAGTAAAATTTCGTCATTTTCCAGGGCATACCCCGGGAAGCTCAACAATAGAGATAGGTGATGCAATGTTTAGCGGTGATTTTATCTTCAAGCGAAGCATTGGAAGAACTGATTTCCCCTACTCTAATCCGGAAGATATGAAAAAATCATTGGAAAAATTCCAAAAACTAGACTTTAACAAAACAATCTACCCCGGTCACGGTGACACAACAACAATAAAACAAGAGCAACAATATGCTCCATACTGGATAAAACAGCTCTCTTAGGAGTTCCCTTCTGTCGATACCGGCGTACCGCTTTCACTCTCTTCTTTATCTAGGAGCTTCAACTTAAGGACATTTCTCTTAGTAATAACCGTTTTAAACTCGCCTTTAAAGATTTTAATATCTAAAACAAATCCCTCCACATAAACATTGCGATTGCGTCCCTCTTTGTGACAAATAGATGCTGTAAAATGGATCTCGTCATGAAGTTTTACAGGTGAAAGGAATTGGCAATCAGAAGCAACAAGAACAACATTTCGTTCATTTACGGCAAGCATTGCTGCATAATCAGCCGCAGAGAAGATAAACCCTCCATGAATAAGTCCCATATCATCAGCAACCATTTCAGGTGAAGTTGTTAGTCGTAACTCTACATAGCCCTGTTTAAACTCAATAACTTCCCCGCATAGATCTTGACTTATTCTCTCATGCGTTTGAATAACAATCTTCTCTTTATCTTCTCGATAATCTTCAAGCTCCAACTCTTCTTCATTTACTTCATTCTCTGTCATTATTTCTTATCCTTAATCAATCGCACATATACTCTTTGCGGTGCGGGGTAACCCTCAACAATTTTTGAGCTGTCATTGGCGTCTAAAAAATCTTCTAAAGATTGTCCCTCTATCCACTCTGTCTTTCGCTGTTCATTTGTATCTGTCTTAGAAGTCTCTAAAACCTCAAACAGACTAAAACCGGCACGCTTACACCAATTTTTTAATGCTTTTATCGTCGGGACAAAATAGATATTTGGAATTTTTGAATAACTCGACTCCGGACATAATGCTATCTCTTCATTACCATCAATATAGAAAGTATCTAAGATAACTTCACCCTCTTTGTCAAGCCCTCTATAGAGAGACTTTAGCATTGCCACAGGGTCACTTCTGTGATAAAGTACTCCCAAGCAGAAGATAATATCAAACTTCTCTTCATAAAATTCCAAGTGCTCTACACCCAAAAGCTCATACACAATGTCACTTTTTATAAAATGATTGATAAAATCAAACTGTGTCTTATACAGTGGTGAAGGGTCAAATCCGACAAGAAGTTTCGGCTCATCTTTCTGCATACGAAACATATAGTAACCATTGTTACATCCTATATCGGCAACACGCTTATTTTTTAAATCAAAATGTTTATGTAGCAGATTATATTTTATATTGCTTTTCCATTCGCTGTCTATAAAGGTCTCGCCGATTAAAAATGGTCCTTTTCGCCATGGCATTAACAGTTTTGCAATATCGTAAATCTTCTTATCATCAAATTTACCACTGATTTTTACAATATCATCACAATTCACTCTACATTGCACATCTTCTACATTCCCCAAAGCCTCACGCAAGGGTGCAATATTTTTCCATGTCATCCATTTTTTTCGTTCTTCTC
Organism: Sulfurimonas sp.; assembly: GCA_024513425.1. Classification (GTDB taxonomy): domain Bacteria; phylum Campylobacterota; class Campylobacteria; order Campylobacterales; family Sulfurimonadaceae; genus Sulfurimonas. The sequence goes on from JANEIH010000073.1 coordinate 2,741, forward strand.
TTAAGCTCTTTATATCCATTTTAATCACTGTTATATCTAAATTTTATTATAATTGTACCAAAAAAGGATAGTTTTTGAGATTAGAGAAAAAAGCGACCATTGCATCAAGCAGTGTTGCAGCACTTTTGGTTTTTTTAAAACTTGCAGTTGGAATACTAAGTGGTTCTATTGCCATACTTGCCTCTGCTATAGATAGTTTGCTTGATTTAATCGTCTCCCTCTTTAACTATTTTGCTCTGCACAATGCAGAGAAAAACCCTGATGAAAAGTTTCATTTTGGTCGCAGTAAGCTTGAGCCCCTTGCAGCAGTAATAGAGGGAACAATTATCTCTCTTTCAGCACTCTTTATCCTCTATGAGGCGATCTCTAAAATCTTGCATCCTATTACTACACGCCATATAAGTGAAGGCATTATGATCATGATGGCCTCCTTTGTCATAACAGCTCTACTTGTTCTTTTTTTAAACTATGTCGCTGAAAAAACAAAAAATATGGTCATCAAGGCGGACGCCCTGCACTACAAAACTGATCTCTTCTCAAATGGTGCCGTACTCCTTGCCTTGCTTATCATGCACTACACAGGAGAAGAGCTTATTGACCCCATTTTAGGTATTGGAATTGCCGTCTATATGATCTATGCTGCTTTTCCTATCATCAAAGAGGGTGTTCTAATGCTACTTGATATTGCTCTTGATAAAGAAGATATTGACAAAATCATACAAGTTTTAAAAGAAGAGCCTGAAATTACAAACTATCACTATCTTCAAACGCGTGTTTCAGGAAGTCACATCTTTATCTCATTTCACGCAGTTTTCAATAATGAGATATCGCTCTATAATGCTCATGCTATCGCAGATAAAGTAGAAATAAAAATAAAACAACTTTTTGACGATGATAAAAAAGTACATATATTAGTACATATGGACCCTTATGATGATGCAGAGATAAATGAAGAAGAGGAAGAGTGGTAAAATATGTCTCATAATTATGGTGCGCCCGACA
>JANEIH010000084.1 GCA_024513425.1 Sulfurimonas sp.
TATTCGAAAATACCGAGATAAGATAGGTAAATTAAAACGCGGTGAATTAGTAGGCTTTAATGATTAACCCGAATTATGCGCATATTTGGTATATTGCATTTAATAGTCAAAAATTACTTAATATTAATGAACTATTTCAGATATTAAATGAAAATGAAAAAATTAAATCCAAATCCTTTATAAAACAGAGGGATCAGCAAAATTATATTATTTCACACGCATATTTACGCTTACTTCTTACGAGATATCACCCAGATATTAGCCAAAAATCATGGAAATTTTCAAAAAATAGTTACGGAAAACCTTTTTTATCAAAAGAGCATAATGTTGCTATACATTTCAATATATCACATACAGATTCAGCCGTTTCATATATATTTACAAGGTCTAGTATTTGTGGCATTGATATTGAAGAAGATAGGGATATTATTTTAGACCGACAGATAATTAATCTTGTGCTTTCAGATAAAGAAAAAAGCATATATCAAACAAGCAGAAATAAAAATACTCTATTTTATAGATTTTGGACACTAAAAGAAGCATATTTAAAAGCATACGGCACAGGATTATCTCAAGAAGTTCAACAATTTGACTACAGCTTTGTAAAAAATATTGATTCAGAACTATTTGTAACATTTAATCAAGAAGGCTATTATTATGGAACATCTCTTATAGATAAAACTTACCTATCTTATAGTATAAAATCCCTCTCTCCACTTAAGATAAATTTTAATTTTTTATAAAAACTATTGCTATTTACGATTTATTTTTAAACAAAGGTTTAGGTTGGTAGAATAGCAATAGGAGTGATAGCCAAACTAAAAGGAGAGAGAAGTGAGCAACAAAAGAAAGGTAAAAATCGGATTTTGGAGAGAATCGTTTGGTGTATCAGAAGAAGATTTTAGATACCTTGAAGAGTTAAAGAGTAAAAAAATAGATGAAGCGGAGAGTGAAAATATTGGAGATAAGTTTCTAGATAGAATGGATATCATAAGTTCGGTGATTTTACTATTTTTGGTGTTTTTTATCTCTCCTTTGATTGTTTTCTTCTCTATTTTGGTTATTGGCTTCTCTATGCTTGCGTTGAAAATTTATTCAGCACCTACAATATTTTTTTTGATTGTTTCTATCTTTTCATTTTATATTGCAAAGAGATATATTCGTTATAGAATGAGTGACAGGGTTGCACAGAAGATAAAAAAGAGACGCATTGAGACTGCTAAAAGAATCGCAGAGAATGAGTTTTATGAGAAAGTCTTGAAAAACAAATCTTTTAATCCCGATGTTACTAAATGATGAGGAGCGTAGGACAAAAGCAAAGAAGAAATTTTATGCAGAAAAAATTTCTTCTCCTGTTTGCTTGTAACCTCTAGGCGGTATAGATAAGTTTTTGATTGACGGTGTTGCCGGAGAGTTCAACATAACGCATAGGATACATATCAAGATCTTGCGGACGAATAAAACCACGCGTGACAACTGCTATGGCATTATCTATCTTTGTTACAGAATCAATATGTTTATGACCCGAGAGAGTAAGAAGAAGATTTTTGTATCCAAAGAGTCTTTTTTGCGTCTCTTTTGTATTGTTAAGCACATATTTGTGAATATCTTTTTCTTTATCTCCTCCCCAGTAGTTACTATAGGGGTGATGGTTTAAAATAAGAGTAGGTTTACCGTTTTTAAGAGTTTTCTCTGCAAAAGCGAGAGTCTCTTCGGTATATCGCCCATTGTTTTGATGTTCAATACAACTATCGAGTCCAAGAATGTTATAACCTTTTTTCTTTAAAAGCCAATCTTTTCCTGATACGGTAAGACCTCTATCTTTGACAAACATCTTTTGAAACATTGCAAGATTTATCTCATCATCTCCTTTTGGAGAGGACTCTTTGTTTCCACGCACCGTGTAGTATGGCATTTTAAGATTGTCGCATATCTTTTTATAAATTATGGCATCTTTATCGCCTGTAGCATTGTTATTAAAGTTATCGCCACCAAAGAGTACAAAATCTAAATCAGGATGATTTTTGTTGATATATGTAACTGCAAGCTTGAGTGCATCGACAGAATCGCTGTCGCTGAGATCCATATGAGAGTCGGTAATATGAATAAACTTCAAACTCTCTCTTTTAGCCTTTTTTTGTGTTGTATTGGCAACAAGCGGTAGCACACCAAATGCTACGGCACCTTTTAAAAATCCGCGTCTTGATATCTCTGACATAAGTAAACCTTTTTTTGTTTTTTTAATTATTGCATAATTTTAGTTAATAACTTTACCGTACTCGGGAGATAATAAGATAAGTAAAAAACGGTCCGCCAATGATCACTGTGATGATACCGATAGGCAGTTCGCTTTGCGTTGGTATGGCACGCGTAATAGTAT
>JANEIH010000023.1 GCA_024513425.1 Sulfurimonas sp.
TTTTAAATGCCTTCAATAATTAGCCTTAATGATATTTCAAGAAGTAAATTCGACAGGCTAAAAAAGAACTTCTCTTGTAAAAATGCAGAACTTGAAAAACATATCAAACAATATGCTTTTAACCATCAAAAAGAGGGACTGTTTCAAACATATTTTTATGTGGATGATAATGATAACTTTTTAGGTTATATCTCTGTTTCTGTTGCTACCATAGAGAGAACAAAAATAGAAGATGAACTAGATATCTCTTCTTCTATAAAATACTCTATTCCTGCAATAAAGATAACTCGATTATGTGTTTTTGACAACTTTTGTAATAGTGGAGTTGGAAGTATATTAATGACATTTGCCAATATTTTAGCAGTAGTTCAACAAAGAAAAATAGCTTGTCGTGCTTTAATAGTTGATAGTAAATTTGAAGCAATTGAATTTTATAAAAGATTTGGGTTTATTGAGATTGATAAAGAAGCAAACAGTGATACAATGTTTATGATTTTTGACATAGCAAAACCAAGTGAAGTTAAAGAAATTACAAGCGAAATGATTTCGTTTTGTGAGGTGTTTAAACAAGATGATTTAATAGAGGTTTTGAGATAAATTCTCGGTGCCATTATATACCTATCAGGTATGATTTATTATAATTCTTAAAATGTGAAAACCTCGATATACAGGGTATATGAGGGTATTTAGTGGATTAGTTAAGAGTTTCCCTCTACCCCATCCACCTTAATTCCCTATTTTACGATACTAAATCACTTAAGATTACATTAGGTCTCACTAATTAGTATTTATTCTATCATTACAAATAACTTTATGTTTCCTTTATTCTCTTGGAGAACTTCCAAAATTGGGTTCTTTAATAAACTCTTCATAGCATAGTTGATATAATTTGCAAGTTCCATAAAATAGCCTTGTATTTTTGATGTTGTGGTAACAAAATTATACTTAAAAGTGCTTGTTTATGGGCTTTAATACTCAACTTAAGTCTGTGGATTTAGTGGAATTTATGTGCGAAAGTTGAGTTTATTATACAAGGAATAAATTTGCCATTAAGCCTAAAAGAAACATTAGTTATAGGAATTTCAGCAACAGCGTTATTTGATTTATCAGAATCTGATAAAATATTTCGAGAGGAATTTAGAAAGAATCCAGATAATGCTATAGATACATATAGAAAATATATGCGTGAAAATGAAGAAGAAACACTAGGTGAGGGAATAGGTTTTCCATTAGTCAAAGCTCTACTTAGTTTAAATAAATATCAAAAAAAAGATCAAGCTCCACTTGTTGAGGTTGTGATTATGTCAAGAAATAGTCCCGATACAGGAATAAGAGTATTAAATACAATAAGAGCTTTAGATTTAAAAATAACTCGTTCTGCATTTACTGCAGGAGAATCAAGTGCAGACTATTTAGAAGCTTTTGAAGTTGATTTGTTTTTAACTACGAATGAAATTGATGCCCAAAAAGTAATTGATAAAGGTGTATGTGCTTCAGCTGTGCTATCTACGCCAACAGAATATAAATGCGAAATACCTGTAGGTCAAGTTAGAATTGCTTTCGATGGAGATGCTGTATTGTTTGATGAAACAAGTGAATTGGTATATAAAGAGCAAGGGATGGAGGCATTTCATAAAAATGAAGATACTTCACAGAATATACCAATGAATGAAGGTCCATTTGCTAGTTTTTTAAAACAACTTTCAAAATTACAAGAAAGATTACCAATGAAAGTTGAGCTTTCTCCAATTAGAATAGCCATTGTAACAGCAAGAAATAGCCCATCAGAAATGAGAGTTATAAAAACATTAAGACATTGGGGAGTTTATGTTGATGAAGCATTTTTTCTTGGCGGTATTGAAAAAAGTAATATTTTAAAAGCATTTAAAGCTCATATTTTCTTTGATGACCAAGATGTACATTTAGAAAAGTCATCATTGGTTGTGCCATCTGGTAAAGTACTATATCCATCAAATTCTCCACTGCAAAAACAGAACAAAACACTCAAATAAAACAAGGCTATAATTTATGAAATTTAAAAGATTGGTCTTTTATAGTCCTTCCATTAAAATACTCCAAAGTCTCTCTATCTCTCTATCATCTAAAAAAAAAGAAGATCTGTTCTCATAAAGTTCTTGTAGTCCTTTGAGATTGATAGGGTAGGTGTAGGAGCAGTTTTCATGTGTCGGCAGGTATGCACGGATGAGTGAAATTTTCTCTTCTATCTTGCGTGAGCATAAAAAGCAGTGCATATCTTTATGTAGACGACCTTCATACTCTAAAAGCTTTACATAAGATTCAATGGCTACACGCTTTGGGTTTTGTTTACTCCACTCATTTGAGGCAGATTCTAAAAGTTCAAAGTAAAAATCTCCAAGGGCTTCAGCCTCTTTGAGATGTTTATAGAAGAGCCCACTGAAACTTTGCCAGAGTCGAAGTGATTCGTTATCATTTATCCATCTATATCCAATATGCACAACATCTTTAAGTCGTCCGATGGTACTTTTTGCAGAGGGCTCTATCTCGTAGTCGATTTTAAAGCCAAGATTAATCACTCCATGGCGTGCTCCATAGAATCTGTAAAGCGTCTTTAAGTCCCCTCTTGATAAAATAGTAACTATTAAATCTTCCTCTTTGACTCGATTAAGATTTATGATAAAACCCTTCACTTCGTGCTTCCTTTATGCCCATCTTTATAAAATTATTGATTATTTTCTTTCATATTATACTTGCTTAAACTAAAAAATAGTATAATAGACCCACTTTTTCTAAATAGACTAAGTTTCTTTAAAAAGAGATTAAACTATAAGATTTTTTACATAAATTTAAAAATTTGGGAGTGAAAATGGTTGAACATTATAATTTATTGAGATCGTTTAAAGATAATTGCGGCTTTGGTCTCATTGCAAATATCGACAACAAGCCTTCACGCAAGGTTCTAAATGATGCTATTACTGCACTAGAGCGTATGATGCATCGTGGTGCTGTTGCAGCAGATGGAAAAACAGGGGATGGTAGTGGACTTTTGCTCTCTATGCCAGAGGAGTTTATCCGAAAAGAGGCTGCTAAAAATGGAGTAGAACTTGCAAATCAGTTTGCGGTTGCTTCGGTGTTTACAAAAGAGTTAAAACATTTAGATATCATCAAAGAGATTTGTGCGAACAATGACCTAAAGGTTATGCTTCGTCGTGTTGTCCCTATAAATACAAATGCACTAGGTGCACAAGCACTTGAAACACTTCCAAATATTATTCAACTCTTTATCGTTCCTAATTCAATTATGGCAACAAGTAGATTTAATGCACTGCTTTACCTCTCACGCAAGGAAGCAGAGCATAAACTTGCAGACGACAAAGATTTCTACATTGCATCTATGAGTAGTAGAGTTCTTTCATACAAAGGGCTTGTGATGCCTACACATATTAAAGAGTTCTATGAAGACCTTCAAGATGAAAGTTTTAAAATCTCTTTTTCACTTTTCCATCAAAGATTTTCAACAAACACACTTCCGCAATGGCGTTTGGCTCAGCCGTTTCGTGCAGTTGCACATAATGGCGAGATCAACTCGGTTGAGGGGAACCGTATCAATGTTGCTGTTAAGTCCGAATCTATAAAGTCGGAAGTTTTTTCAGATGAAGAGATAGAGAGACTTTTACCTATTTTACAGCTAGGTTCATCGGATTCTGCATCGGCCGATAACTTTTTAGAGTTTCTTCTTGTAAATGGTATGGACTTCTTTAAAGCTGTACGGGCGGTGATTCCTTCTGCATGGCAGAATGCACCGCATATGGATCCTGAACTTCGTGCATTTTATGAGTACTTCTCTACTGTCTTTGAAGCGTGGGATGGACCTGCGGCATTCTCTGTAACTGATGGTCGTTATATTGGTTGTGCACTTGACAGAAATGGTCTTCGTCCTTCAAAATATATTATTACACATGACAACAATCTGCTTATCGCTTCTGAGTATGGTGTTATTGACATCCAAGAGGATGAGATTAAAGAGCGTGGTCGTCTGCAATCAGGTGAAATGATAGGACTCGATCTAAAATATGGCAAAGTGCTTAAGAGTTGCGATATTGACAACTACCTTAAATCTTCAAACCCGTATATGAAATGGCTAAATGAGCATATGATCTATCTGCAAGAGCATGTTGAAGAGCAGTATAGTGAAGCTGAAGCTATGCAAGAGGATATGCTCATTGGAAAACAAAAGTTCTATAACATCACCGAAGAGATTATAGAGCAGGTTATAGAGCCGATGATCAATGATGGCAAAGAGGCTGTCGGTTCTATGGGTGATGATACTCCACTTGCTGCATTTTCTGAAAAACAGAGAAACTTTACAGATTTCTTTAAACAAAAATTTGCTCAGGTAACAAACCCACCGATTGATCCGATTCGTGAAAAAGTAGTTATGAGTTTAAACACGGGATTTGGCGAAGTGCATAATATCTTAGATGAGATTCCTTCTCACGCACATAGACTCAAATCTATCTCTCCTATTATTACAATGGAGAAGCTTGAAGTACTGAAATCTTTTGGAGACAAAAAGTCACCATTGTATCAAAGATTTTATAAAAATAAGACATTCTCAACGGCTTATAGCGGAAGTTTGCGTGAGGCTCTTGATAATCTTGTGGCACAAGTTATAAGCTCTGTTAAAAATGACGGCACAAGAATTGTTATTTTGGATGATGTCGAATTTGGATCAAGCAAAAAGACAATCCCAATGGCTATGGCAACCGGGCGTATTAATTTTGCACTTCTTAGTGTAAAAATTCGTCACTTGGTATCAATCATTGCAGTAACAGGCGAAGTGGTAGATTCTCACTCTGCAGCAGTTTTGCTTGCATATGGTGTAAGTGCAATCTATCCAAACCTTTTGTTTGCAACGGTTATTAAGCAACTAGAGCGTAAGAAAAACAGTAAAATCACAATTCCTGAAGCACTCAAATCAGTACATATTGCACTTAATGGCGGACTTTTGAAAATTATGTCAAAAATGGGTATCGCAACAATTGCATCGTACAGAAACTCCGGTCTTTTTGATGTTATGGGACTTTCGCGTGAGATAGTGCAAGAGTGTTTTGAATCTTCAAACTGTGTTCTGCCGGGTCTCTCTTATGAAGATATTGATGAGAGATTAGAAAAATATCACACATCGGCATTTAAAAATGATGGGTTTAAAAAAATCTTTCCATTAAACATTGGTGGTTTTTATAAATTTTATACAGGTCAAGAGCATCATGACTTCGGTCCTGCTGTTATTCATGCTATTCATAAAACGGCATCAAGTGGCAAGCCTGAAGATTTTAAAGAGCTGAAAAAACTTGTTGAGGGTCGTGGGTTGAAGATGATTCGTGACTTTTTGGATATCAAATCGGACAAAGATCCGATTGATATCAGTGAAGTTGAACAAAAAGAGGCAATCTTTAAGCGTTTTGCATCAGCAGCAATGTCTCTTGGCTCTATTTCACCTGAAGCGCATGAGACTATCGCTATCGCGATGAATCGCATAGGTGGACAATCAAATTCTGGAGAAGGTGGAGAAGATAAAGAGCGTTTTGCAACGCAGAGAGTCTCTAAGATCAAACAGGTTGCATCAGGTCGTTTTGGTGTAACTCCAGCATATCTTCGTTCGGCAGAAGAGATTCAAATCAAAGTGGCACAGGGTGCAAAACCGGGTGAGGGTGGACAGCTCCCCGGACATAAAGTTACTCCATTAATCGGTAAACTTCGCCATACTGTTCCAGGTGTTACGCTTATTTCACCTCCTCCTCATCACGATATCTACTCTATTGAGGATTTGGCGCAGCTTATTTTTGATATGAAACAGGTAAACCCTAAAGCACGCGTTGCCGTGAAACTTGTTTCGACTGTAGGTGTCGGAACAATTGCAGCAGGCGTGGCAAAAGCGTATGCAGACAAAATCATCATTTCCGGTGGTGATGGCGGTACAGGTGCTGCACCGCTTACTTCTATTAAGTTTGCGGGAAACCCTTGGGAGCTGGGTCTTTCAGAGGCACACAATGCTCTTAAGGCGAATAATCTTCGTGGATTGATTGAGCTTCAGACTGATGGTGGACTTAAAACCGGTCTTGATGTTGTAAAAGCAGCACTTTTAGGTGCTGAGTCTTATGCATTTGGTACAGGTGTTCTTACAATTGTTGGTTGCAAAATGCTTCGTATTTGTCATGTCAATAAATGTTCTGTAGGTATTGCTACGCAAAATGAGAAGTTGCGTGAGGAGTTTTTTAAAGGAGATGTCGATCAGGTTGTCAACTACTTTACACTGCTTGCTGAAGATGTAAGAGCTATCATGGCTCAACTTGGATACAGAACCATGGAGGAGATGATAGGTCGTGTTGATCTGCTTCAAGTTAAAAAGGATGAGTTTGCAAAAAAATTCGACTTCTCTGCGGTGCTTCATAAAGAGGAGGGTGTAGATACTTGTCAACAACCGTTTAATCCCCCATTTGATGATAATACTTTTGAAAAAGATGTACTCAAAGAGGCGTATGCAGCTATCAAGCATCCTGAGCATCCAATCAGAATCAAAAGAGATATTTGTAATCTAAACAGAAGTTTTGGCGCACTTATCTCTGGTGAGATTGCTGAATATTACGGTGACGCAGGTCTTAAGCCTGATACGATTAAAATCAATCTTGAGGGTGTCGCAGGGCAAGCTCTTGGAGCATTTTTGATTAATGGTGTCTCTATTTATCTTAAAGGTGTGGCAAATGATTATATCGGCAAAGGTATGCACGGCGGTAAGATTATCATTGCTTCAAAAAATGAAGGTGAAGCATACTCTGCCGGCGGTAACACATGTCTTTATGGTGCAACTAGCGGTAAACTTTATATCTCAGGAAGTGTAGGCGAGCGTTTTGCCGTTCGTAACTCCGGAGCATTTGCGATTGTTGAAGGAACAGGGGATAATGCTTGTGAATATATGACAGGCGGTGTTGTTATTATTCTCGGTCGCACAGGTATTAACTTTGGTGCAGGTATGACAGGTGGTATCAGTTTTGTATATGATAAAGAGCATAGCTTTATCGAAAATGTAAACGGTGAGCTTATAGAGGCTGTAAGAATCGATACAGATGAGGGTGATGAAGCACGCCACTACCTCAAGCGTCTGCTTAAAGATTATGTAGTAGAGACCGGTAGTAGAAAAGCACAAGATCTGCTTGATAATTTTAGAGTAGAAGTAAGAAACTTCTGGTTGGTTAAACCGAAAAACTTAACAAAACTACCTCTTAACCTAGAGAATGGAGATTAATAATGAGAGAATATTTAACAACAGAGAGAATTGATCCAAAAAAGAGACTTGTTGTTGAGAGAACGAAAGACTTTGGTGAAATCTATGAGCTATTTGATCGTGATGATGCTGCTACTCAAAGTGACAGATGTATTCAGTGCGGGGATCCGTTTTGTCTAAATAAGTGTCCTCTTCATAACTATATTCCACAATGGTTAAAAGCGATATCTGAAAAAGATTTGGAGTTTGCATTTAGACTCTCCAATGAGCCTTCTCCGTTTCCAGAAGTTATGGGAAGAGTTTGTCCTCATGATAGACTTTGCGAGGGTGACTGCACGCTTAATGACGGACATGGTGCTATCACTATTGGATCTGTCGAGACGCATATTACAGAAGCTGGTTTCAAAGCAGGATACAAACCAGAGTTTCCAGGAATTACAACAGATAAAAAAGTCGCAGTTATTGGAAGTGGTCCTGCTGGACTTTCAGTTGCAACATATCTTTTAAGAAGCGGAATTGCTGTGACTATGTATGAGAGAAGTGACCGTGCCGGCGGACTTTTGACATATGGTATTCCTAATTTTAAACTTGATAAAAAAACAGTAGAGCGTCGTACTCGTCTTCTAGAAGAAGCGGGGATGAAACTTGTGCTTAATTGTGAAGTTGGTCGTGATATTGATTTTGAAACGATTGTTAATGAGCATGATGCGATGTTTATCGGTGTCGGCGCTACAAAAGCAAAGTCGGCCGGTATTTCTGGTGAAAATGCTTCAAATGTATATCTAGCTATGGATTATCTTACTGCTATTCAGCGTAAACAGTTTGGGCTCAATTATGACAAGAAGTTTGACTTTAAAGATTTAAATGTCGTTGTAATTGGCGGTGGAGATACTGCCATGGATTGTCTTCGTACTGCAAAGCGTGAAGGGGCAAAGTCTGTAGTGTGCCTATACCGTCGTGACGAGAAGAATATGCCGGGGTCCAAAAAAGAGTATAAAAATGCTATAGAAGAGGGTGTTGAATTTACTTTTTTTGCATCTCCCAAAGATATGATACTTAATGATGAAGGTAGAGCCGTAGCCGTGGAGGTTGTTAAAACTACACTTGGCGCCAAAGATACATCCGGTCGTCAGCGTATGGAGGAGGTAAAAGGAAGTGAATATAGAGTCAATGCAGATGTTATTGTTATGTCTCTTGGCTTCAATCCTGCCGTACCATCTTTTTTAGCTGAAAACGGTATTGAGACAAATGAGTGGGGCGGTATCATTATTAATGAAGAGACACATGAGACCACAACCGCCGGTATCTATGCCGGAGGAGACTGTTTCCGTGGAGCCGATTTGGTAGTAACGGCTGCTTATGATGGTCGTGAGGCTGCTAGAAGTATTGCCGGTGTTTTATTGAGATAAAACACCAGACTACTTTTAGAGCTACCCCTTATCTAGTTTCGATAGAGGTAGCCTCTCTCCTCTCTTTTTTATTTTATAAGCTACAAAAAAGTCTCAAACAATTTTTATGTTAGTATAAATTTGCTATAATATTGCACGATTATAATATAAGGATATTTTTTTGAATTTACTCAACCTTTTTGCAAAAAAATTTGACAATAAACAGCCTGAAAAAGCAGAAGCCGGTTCTCACTGGATTAAGTGTAAATCTTGCCACTCTTTAATGTACTACAAAGAGGTTGAGAATCAAAATTATGTATGTCCTAAGTGTGGCTACCATATCCGTATAGGTGTAAAAGAACGCATCGAACTCTTGGCTGATGAAGGAACATTTGTAGAGTATGATGCAGGACTTGAGCCGATTGATCCATTGAAATTTGTTGATAAAAAACCATACAAGAAAAGAATTGAAGAGGGGGAGGCTAAAACAGGAAGAAAATCTTCTGTAGTTGCTGGAAGCTGTATGATGAATGGAGTTCCGGTTCAGCTTGTTATCTTTGATTTTGCCTTTATGGGTGGTTCTTTGGGCTCAGTAGAGGGTGAAAAGATTGTGCGTGCAGTTAATCGTACGATAGAAAACCGTGAAGGTCTTGTTATTCTTTCTGCTTCCGGTGGAGCAAGAATGCAAGAATCAACTTTTTCACTGCTTCAGATGAGTAAAACTTCCGCAGCACTTGGAAAGCTCTCTAATGAAGGGCTTCCGTTTATCTCAGTGCTTACCGATCCTACAATGGGTGGTGTTTCAGCTTCATTTGCAAATCTTGGTGACATAATCATTGCCGAACCTGGTGCACTCATTGGTTTTGCCGGAGCGCGTGTAATTGAGCAGACGATTGGTTCTGAACTTCCCGAAGGGTTTCAGCGAGCTGAATTTTTGCTTGAAAAAGGCTCTATCGATATGATTGTAAATCGTAATGAGCTTAAAAAAACACTTGCAGACCTCTTTTTTTTAATGAGAAAAGATTAGTATGCGACTCTATGCTTTATGTGATCAGGATATGCTTGATAAAAGAGGTCTCTCTTTAGAGATATTTTTAGAAAAAGCAAATAAACATAAGGCAGAAATCATTCAATATCGTGCAAAAAATGCAGATATTGCCTTCATTAAAAAACAACTCATAGCAATAAGAAAAGAGTATGACGGTTTTTTGATTATTAATGATGCTTATGAACTTATAGAGTTTTGTGACGGTCTTCATATGGGTCAAAAGGATCTGCGTGAGATAGATGAAGATATCAATAAGGCAGTGACTATTTTACGCACTGTTATTGGAAGTGATAAGATACTAGGCGTCTCAACACATAATAAAGAAGAGGTGCTTCAAGCAAACAGTATGGATATCAACTATATTGGACTCGGTGCTTATAGAGATACATTGACAAAACAAGATATCTCAACAGTTTTAGGTGACAAGCTTGATGCTATTGCACAATTTTCAGATCATTGTGTTGCAGCTATTGGTGGCGTGAAGCCCGATGACAAGTTTGAACATGTTACATATCTTGTCATAGGAAGTGGGTTATTTGAATGAATATAGAAATTATATCTATTGCAAAAAAAGAGAAATCCATCTATGATCCACTCTATAAAGAATTGGAAAAAATGATAAGCAGATTTGCAAAAGTCAAAAATAGAGAGATCTTTACCAAAGAAATAACAAAAGCACATACAATTTCGCAAAAAGCCGCTCAAGAGGTATATACAAAGGTTTTAGCTCCTTGTATCGGGAAAGATTTTTGTGTAACTTTACATCCCGATGGAAAATTAATCGACAGTTTTGAATTTAGCAAGCTATTAAATGATAAATTGTCTATTAAATTTTTCATAGGTGGAGCTTACGGTTTTGAAGAGAGCTTTTTAAAAAAAAGCGACAGTGTAGTAAGCCTAGGGAGAATAACTATGAGTCATAAAGTAGCAAAAGCAGTTTTGTTAGAGCAGATTTATAGAGGTTTTTCTATATTGAGTAATCACCCATATCATAAATAAGGAAAGTGTATATGCAAACGAGTGAGTTAAATTATTTTAAAGAGATCTTAGAGAGTCGTAAAGAACAGATTCAAAAAAATATAAGTAATGTAAACAGTGAATTAAATCAGTTGGGTAATTTGGAGCTTAATGATGAGGGTGATCATGCATCAGTAAACAATAACTCAATGATTGAGAGTGCTATAGTGCAACAGCAAACCCAAGAACTCGAAGAGATAGAAAAAGCACTCTTTAAAATAGAAAAAAATGAGTATGGGATCTGCGAAATGTGCGAAGATGATATAGGTTTCCAACGATTAAAAGTGAAACCTCACGCTGTTTATTGCATTGATTGTAGAGAGATAGCAGAAAAATCTAATTAAGGAATTTGTAATGTTTATAAAAAGATACTCAATAGCTGCGTTTATTTGGATAACTCTTGTTGGTTGGTATGTTTATACTTATATAACCCAAGAGAGTATAAGTATTAATTTTTTCAATACTCCAATGCCCTCTATTTTGGTGGCGTTATGGGTAGTAGCATCATTGATTATCCTCTATCTTGCAAGCCTGTTTCATATGGCATTTTATTCTATACTCGGTAGTTTTAGATCGCGTAGGTATGAGAGAGATTTTGAAAAAATTATTGATGCTATCATCGATGCATATCTCGGTAAGAAAAGTAGAAACCATACTTTTAAGACTGATAGATACAGACTTCTCGGAAAACTTCTTGAAAAAAGTACAGTTTTTCCAAGTAGCGAATTGATTGGAGCTACTGAAAATGAAAAAATAGACAGTGTTTTGAGAATGATTGAAGATATTAAAAATGGTGAGGTGGTTAATCTGAAACCATTCAATCTCTTACCTGAAAATCCCTTGGTTATTCAAAACAAGAAAAACAGAGTGCAAAAAGGTGAAATTAAAGTCGCAGATATTCTTTCAAACTGCACAAAATATGCAGATGAGTTATGTCGGTTTGCTTACATTGACTATGTAGAAACTGCATCACTGCAAAATATTTTAAAATACAAAGCATTTTTAACAAAAGAGTCACTGCATGTTATAATGGCACGCATTAACGCCGATGAGCATACATTGAGTATCTCAAACGAAGAGTTGATTGAACTGCTAAATAAACTTGAACTTTCAAAACAGGACTACATTGATCTCTCTATTACACTCTCTAAAGGAGGTATGATTCCAGAGCAGAGAATGAAACTTTTTGAGACTCTAAGCGAAGAGTATCATGAAGAGGCAATGGATGCCTGTCTCTTTACGCTTTTTGATCTAGAGATGCTTGCTCCTGCTGATGAATTGCTAGAAAATGCACAGCTAGATGAGTTTCAAAACTTTAGAGCATATCGCGCACTTAAAGAGAGTGGTAAAAACTTTAGTATTTACCTCTTTATATAGATATGTTACAAAACCTCTCTCTTGATAAACCTCTTTATATATTAGCCCCTTTGGCGGGCTTTACTGATTTGCCTTTAAGAAGTGTTGTTAAAAAGTTTGGAGCAGATTTGACCGTCAGTGAGATGTTGAGTTCAAATGCCTTGGTACATGGCTCACAAAAAACCCTTCATATGCTTGAGAAGTCCCCCCTAGAAGACCCTTATTCTGTTCAAATTGCCGGAAGTAATGTTGCTATTGTCAAGCGTGCTGTAGAGGTATTGAATGAGCAAGAGGGCATTGATATTATTGACTTAAATTGTGGATGTCCTGTACCAAAGGTGGTGGGTCATGGCAGTGGAAGTTCTCTACTTTTAAATCTGCCACTTATGGGTGAGATTATCAAAACAATCAAAGAGACTTCAAATAAAGAGCTTACTTCTGTAAAGATTCGTCTTGGTTTTGAAAAGAAAAATCATATTGATATTGCAAAAGTGGTTGAAGATAGCGGAGCTGATTTTATAGCAGTTCACAGTAGAACACGAGCCGGAAAATTCAAAGCACCGGTTGATTATGATGCGATTTGTGAGATAAAAGAGGCAGTAAATATCCCCGTTATTGCAAATGGCGATATAGACTCTTACGAGAAAGCAAAGTGGGTGTTGGAGTACACCGGTGCAGATGGAGTGATGATAGGTCGTGGAGCTGTTGGAGCTCCTTGGATATTTCATCAGCTTCGTACAGGCAAAGAGCATGCAGAGTTATCTCTAAAGCATGAGATTATAATGGAGCATTTTGATAAAATGATAGATTTTTATGGTGATTATGGAGCAATTTTATTTCGTAAACATACGCATATTTATTCAAAAGGTTACCGTGAAGCTTCAACGCTTCGTAACCAAGTGAACAGTGTTAGTAATGTTGCAGAGTTTCGTGATATATTGGATAACTTTTTTGGTAAAGCAGAGTTGGCATGAGTTTAGAGATATCAAAATCCATCAAAAACCTTGAAAAAGATGATATATCAGATAATCTGTTGCATTATGTGTATAACACAAAACACCTCCTCTCCTTAATTAATAAAGGGATTGATACGGAAGATCCTTTATATTTGAGTTCATATCGTTCTTTTGAGGGAGAGGTATATGAAAATTTTCTCTATGAAAAACTTTTGCGATATGCACAAGAGAGTGAATATATCACAAAGTTCATCTTAAAAGGTTTTCATCAGTCAAAACATAAAGCTTATGCAAATACACTCTCTATCAGTGAAAAAGAACAGATTGTTTATCGTACAAAGTCGCGTGAAATTAGTGAATTTGATGCGATGTTTATTACAAAAAATAATGAACTCTACTTTGTAGAGATGACACTTGTCAAGTCAGTACTCAAATTACGCAGGCGTCTGCGTAAGAAAAAAGCACTTTTAGAGACTATTTTTCCAAACTACACTATTAAATCACTTATCATTTTAAATGAAGGGGCAACAGGAACAAAACAGTTTCCTGACTATTGTAAAATATGGTTTACAAAAGAGTTTTCTGCAAAAGAGGTATTAGAGTACATTACCAAGCTTGATAAGCAAAAGTTGCAACCAAAAGACAAAATCGGCTCTAAAAAGATGATAGAAGCCCATATGCTGAAACTTCATCCGTTTAGATATTACAATATTATGAGCTGGATTACAAAAAAACTGCGTTCGCATCCAAAACATATAATAGATATAAGTTTTTTGTATAATTCAAAGATACAACGCTATCATAATCTCTATAATAAGTTTTATATCGGATATCTCTCTTTGGAAAATGCAAAAAAGATTCTTACCCTTAAAGATGATAATTATAAGTCAGATAGGCGTGTTGTAGTGGCATTGGAGAAAAAACACTCCGATGAGATAGTTCTTACATATTACATTCAGATAACGCGTAAAAATCTCTATCTTTATAGTTTTGACGATAGAGGAAAAGAGTTAAAGGAGAAAAAAGATCCGTATGGTATTACGGTAACAGAGGTATTTCATATCAGTAAACTAATGGATGAGAAGTATGAGCTAAACCTTCAAAATATCAACACAGTGAAAAAATTGCTCAAAGAGCGTTTTGTGAGTAACTCGAAGAAGAAAAAATCTTAGAGTTCATCGCTATATAACAGAGAAGCAACTCTCTCTTTGTAGGCTTGTAGCGGTTCTTTTTCAGGCTCTTTTGTATCTCTATTTTTATTCTTTGTATTTAAAAAGTTTTCCAACTCTTCATATCTGCTTTGTAGGATTGTCTCAAACTCCTGCTGTGAGCTTGGCCTATTTTCGTGGAACTTATCAAGCAAGATACTACTGTCTCCCATAAGCACTAGATAACTCTGTGTTCCAAAATCAAGCATAATGACACTGTTGCGTGCATCTATGTTTTTTTGAAAGCGGATGGAGACCTCATTTGTATTTTTCTGAATGTTCTTTTGTCGCTCAGGCGTGGTTTTTGCACTGAAGAGCCATGGTGCTTTTTGTTGTTTTGTTGCTTGTCTGTTTTGTTTGAGTCGTACAGGCGTTGCTTTTTTCTTGATATAAAATAGAATCAATATTCCAATAATTAAAATTACAATAACAATATAATAGCTCTGCGTGAGGTCATCACTCTTTTTTGTTGGAAGTGAAGAGGAGGGGTTATTTGTTTGTGCAATACTGTTTTGGACGAGACTTTTTTCTTTTGTTGCCACTTTGTTTGTAAAGCGCAGTCTAAGCCCATGGCCATTTGCTGTTTTTGATGCTAGGAGTTTGACAGATTGTGGTATGGAAGCTGTGATTTGCGTGTGACCTTTGAACGGTGTAAGGGAGAGAGATTGTAAAAAGCGTGAAGTAACTTTCTTTATTTTTGGTGACTCTATCGTAGCATCTTCTAGTTTGATGATTATTTTTGATCTACCACGACTCTGTTTGATGATACCGCTATATGGTGTATCAAAAGTTATCATGACATCTGCTCTGTCTGTACGGTCATAGATGTTATAGTTTAAAATTTTAGAGCCAAAGAGTGAAAGAGAAAGCAGAGAAAGCAGCAAATATTTAATCATAATCTCTCTTTGGAAAGGTAGTATAAAACAGCAGAAGAATCAAGTATTTCATTAATACGAATAGCAAGATTTTGATCGTAAACCATAATCTCACCTTTGCCTAATATTCGCCCATTTACATAAGATTCTACAGATTCTCCCGCAGGTTTTTTCAAATCAATAATAGAACCTTTTTGAAGTTGCAGTATCTCATAAACAGTTAGTTCTGTTTCGCTCAGCTCAGAGACAAATTCGACTTCGATGTCTAAAATCCCCGAGTAGTCCATCCATGAGAGTTCAGAGGATTGCTTTGGTTTCTCTTTTTTTGCACTAAGCATCTATCTCCTTGATTGTGACGATAGGCTCATCATCGCCGATTTTGAAGCAATGTGAACCCTGTACCTTTTTATAAAAACCATTATACCTGAAATCTCTTCAAACTTATCTAATTTTGCAAGAACTCTCTTATTGATAATGGGGTATAATTCTAAAAAATTTTATGGATATTTATGATTGCATTGATGTTGCTCGGCTCTTTTGTTGGACTTTTATCAGGTTTTTTTGGCATTGGCGGGGGAACAATTCTTATTCCTTTACTTTTACTGTTGGGTTATGAAACAAAAGTAGCTATAGGTATATCGGTTGTGCAGATGGTATTTAGTTCTATTTACGGAAGCTATCTGAACAATAAGAAAGGTACTCTTGATATTAAAATGGTAAGTATCATTGGTGTCGGTGGATTTGCTGGAGCATTGCTTAGTGGTTATATTACAACATTCTTAAGCGATAGAAGCTTAGAGATGCTGTTTCTCTCTTTTGCTCTATTTGCACTCTTTCGTATGTTTTTCAAAACATATGAAGATGCCAAAGAGAAGGAGTTGCACTACTCTCTACTGCTTCTTATCGGTATTTTTCTTGGTGCTTTTAGTATGACTATGGGTGTAGGCGGAAGTATATTACTTGTTCCTATACTAGTGGGTTTTTTACATGTCTCCTTTCAAAAAGCAGTCTCGTCTGGACTCCTTTTTGTGGTCTTCTCTTCTGTTGCAGGTCTGATATCTCACGCAGCTCAGGGATATGTGGATTATAAAAGCGGCATCATCATTGGAGTGACTTCACTTTTGGGTGTCTATCTAGGTATCCACTTAAAAGAGAGGGTATCATATCATCTACAAAAGAGATTATTGGTTGGCTTTTATCTCTTTATAGTGCTTTATCTAGTAAGCAGAATATTTTTTTAAAGGCAAAATTTGAAAAAAAAAGATTTAATACAAATTACAGGTGCTCGTGAAAACAATTTGAAAAATATAAACCTGAGCATACCGAAAAATAAACTTATTGTTATGACGGGTCTTAGTGGAAGCGGTAAGTCAACACTTGCTTTTGATACACTCTATGCAGAGGGGCAACGACGCTATATGGAGAGTCTATCCTCATACGCAAGACAATTTCTTGACTGTGTCGGTAAGCCTGATGTTGATAAGATAGAAGGGCTTACTCCTGCTATTGCTATTGACCAGAAAACGACTTCTAAAAATCCTCGTTCTACTGTCGGGACAATTACTGAGATTTATGACTATCTGCGTCTTTTATATGCGCGTGTAGGGATTCAACACTGTCATAAGTGTGGTAAGGTTATCTCACAGATGTCTGCATCAGATATTATCAATGAAGTGGCAAAATTACCCGAAAGTGCGAAACTTGTTCTTATGGCACCCTTGGTGCGTGAGAATAAAGGAAGCTATACGGATCTGTTAGAATCATTAGCACACAAAGGGTATGTTCGTGCTATGATTGATGGCGTGATGGTGCGTCTTGATGAAGAGATTGAGCTCTCTAAAACAAAAAAACATACGATTAAAGTTATTATTGATAGAGTTGTTGTAAAAGAAGAGAATAAAGAGCGAATTGCCTCTTCGGTTGAAAAAGCTTTGAAAGAGAGTTACGGTGAGCTTGAAATTGATGTACTTAATGCCAAAGAGTTAGGAATTTCCGAACATATTCACTACTCGGAACATAACGCTTGCTTTGAGTGTAAAATCAGTTTTGATACATTAGAGCCACTTAGCTTTTCATTTAATTCGCCAAAGGGTGCATGTGGTGAATGTGATGGATTGGGACTTCGTTATGCACTTGATGTAGAGAAGATAGTAGATCAAGACCTGCCAATAGAAAAGGGTGCAGTTAAGATTGTTTATGGTTTTAACAAAGGTTATTATTTTACTTTCTTAAAAGGTTTTTGTGCAGTCAACGATATTGATATTACCGTACCTTATTCAGTGTTGCCTCAGCATCAACAAAAAGCAATACTTCACGGCGGCATAGAAGAGATAGAGTTTCTTTGGAAAAAACATAAAGTAAAACGAATTTTTCCAGGGATTGTTCGCATCGCTTATGATATGTTTAAAGATGAAAAAGAGCTTGGCGATTATATGAGCGAGAAGATCTGTAGCATTTGTAATTCTCACCGTCTTAAGCTTGAATCACTCTCTGTGAAAGTGGCAGATAAAGGCATAGCAGAACTACTTGATATGCCGATAGCACAAACATACGAGTTTTTTGCAAATGAAGAGAATTTTGCATATTTTGGCAAACAGCATACACAAATCGCACTGCCGATTTTAAATGAGATACGCGAGCGTCTCTTTTTTCTTTATGATGTAGGACTTGGCTACATTACACTTGGACGCGATGCGCGTACAATTTCCGGAGGTGAAGCTCAGCGTATTCGCATTGCTTCACAGATTGGAAGTGGATTGACCGGTGTTATGTATGTTTTGGATGAGCCAAGTATAGGGCTACACGAGAGAGATACACGCAAGCTTATCAAAACACTTAGAAGTCTGCAGAAAAAAGGCAACACCGTCATTGTTGTTGAACATGACAAAGAGACCATAGAAAATGCTGACTTTATCGTAGATATAGGAAGTGGGGCAGGGAAGTTTGGTGGAGAGGTCGTCTTTAGCGGCACTCTTGATAAACTCAAAAAAGCAAAGACACTCACTGCGGATTATCTCTATGGTCGCAAAAAGATAGAGTACTTTCATAGACGCGCCCAAAAAAGGTGGATAGAGATTAAAAATGTAACGATTAACAACATTAAAAATCTCTCTGTGAAAATCCCGCTCAATAATTTTGTATGTATCACAGGTGTCAGTGGAAGTGGAAAAAGCTCACTGATGCTTCAAACACTTCTCCCCGTCGCACGCGAGCTTTTAAATCACGCTAGAAAGGTCAACAAAGTTGCCGGTGTTGAGATAACAGGACTTGAAAATGTTGATAAGGTCATCTATCTTGACCAAAGCCCAATCGGGCGTACCCCACGCTCAAATCCTGCAACCTATACCGGCGTAATGGATGAGATACGCAATCTCTTTGCACAAACAAAAGAGAGTCAGATTCGCGGCTATACTGCGTCGCGTTTCTCTTTTAATGTTAAGGGTGGACGCTGTGAAAAGTGTCAAGGTGAGGGTGAAATAAAAATTGAGATGCACTTTCTTCCCGATGTTATGGTCAAGTGTGATAGCTGTAAAGGTCGCCGTTACAATGACCAAACTTTAGAGGTTTATTATAAAGGCAAAACTATTTCCGATGTGCTCAATATGAGCGTAGATGAAACTTTCGAGTTTTTCAAGCCGATTCCAAAGATTCATCAGAAAATGAAAACACTTGTTGATGTTGGCTTAGGTTACATTACACTCGGACAAAATGCCGTGACACTTTCAGGTGGAGAGGCACAGCGTATCAAACTCTCAAAAGAGCTCTCACGCAAAGATACCGGAAAAACACTCTATATCTTAGATGAACCTACAACGGGATTGCATTTCGCCGATGTAGATAGGCTGACAAATGTTTTGCATAAATTTGTAGAACTTGGCAACTCTGTGCTTATCATTGAGCATAATCTTGATATGATAAAAAATGCTGATTATATCATCGATATGGGACCCGAAGGAGGTAGCGGCGGTGGAGTTGTCATCGCAGAAGGCTCACCGGAAGTACTAGTAAAAAATTACAAAAAAACAGGTTCTCACACAGGCGAGTATCTCAAAAAAGAGTTAGCACTCCACAAATAGGTTATTGACTATTTCTGCATAAATGGGTTAAAAACGAAATGGACCTTATAAGCAATGACAAACCCTTTCATCTCATCAAGCGCAATTAAATGATGGATTCGCTTAGAATGGCTCTAAAAGTTGTATTCGCCATATAAATTAATATGTGTCCATGCCACTATCGAGCTATTTTTAAGAGCACACAGAATTTCATCTTTCTCTTTTTGACTTTGTGCCTGTTGTAGTTTTTTAGTGATAAACATATAGCTCCAAAGTATGATTGCATTTTGAATGAGCCGTTTAGAATTGTTGACAATATTTTGCTCTTCTGCTGTTGCAACACTAAACTCTGAACTATTTCCAAAAAAACACTGCTTTTGAAAATCTGTTTGATGCTTCAACCTTATTGAGCTGCTTTTCAATTCGTTGGCGAAGCGTTACATCATCAATATAATTGAGTAAAAAATCTGTCTTTATCATTTTGCCAAACTCTTTGAGTGCTGTATAAAGTCTAGATAACATCAAAATTTTTCTGTAAATTCCTCCTCAACTTCACAATCGTGTTCCAAATCTTCCCACGAAACATACTTTCTGTCCATCCATTTAGCATAATATTGAGCTATTTTAGGAGTAATGCCAACATTATCAATGATCTCTTTTAAAATATTGAACTTTGATTGCATAGTATTGAGTTTTCCTAAACTAACGACAATTATTTTATCTTGAATTTAATTATGAATATGGTCTAATAGTTTAAGCCAATTATTGCTAAAATAATATAAATTTAACTATTTTATATTAAAGGGTGCATTATGCAGGAATTATTGGATCAAATTCATCAAAAAAAAGAACAATTAGATAAATTAAGACCATTATCTGATGTACAAGTCAAAAATTTGAAAAATGTATATGATATTCAACTTACATATAATTCTAATGCTATTGAAGGTTCAACATTAACTTACAGTGAAACCAAACTTATTTTAAATGAGGGTATTACTATAGGTGGCAAGAGTATGAATGAGCATTTAGAAGCTATCAACCATAAAGAAGCCATTGGTTTCATTGAAGAGCTTGCAAATATTGACACCAAAGAGATTACACTTGCTGATATCAAAAATATCCATCACTTGGTTTTAAAAGGTATTGACAATAAAAATGCAGGAGCATATAGAACACAGAATGTTGGTGTTGTTAAAAGTGATGGAGAGATACACAGTTTTACAGAGCCTTTAAAAATAGAAGAGGAGATGTATGAGTTTATAGAGTGGCTCCATTCTCAAACAATAGAAGAACCAATACTACTTGCTGCATTAGTACACTTAAAATTTGTCTCTATCCATCCATTTATAGATGGCAACGGAAGAACTGCAAGATTATTAATGAATTTAGTACTACTTCAGAATGCTTATCCTCAAGCTATTATTAAAATATCTAACAGAGCAGAGTATATTCAAGCTGTTGAGAAATATCAGCAGAGCAGTGACAATGATTACAGTGATTTTTATAAAGTAGTTTTACAAAGTGTAAATGCTAGTTTAGATCTCTACTCAAAAATTATTACAAATGATATACAAGTAATTTAGGTTGAAGCAATGATTATAGGCTATATCAGAGTAAGTACAGAACAACAATCAATGGAGAATCAAAAGCATAAACTGTTGGAGTATGCTCAAAACAATAAAATAATTATTGATGAATTTATTGAGCTAGAAATTTCTTCTAAAAAAGATCAAAAAGAGAGACTGCTCGATGAAGTATTTGAAAAGCTAAAAAGTGGCGATACATTTATGTGTACAGAGCTATCAAGACTAGGTAGAAATATGTTAGAAATTCTAAATTTAATTGAAAAGTTCAATGGTGCAGGTATAAAACTGATTTTTACAAATCAACCTGAACTCTCAACCAATAAGAATGAAGCTTTATCATCTTTGCTTTTAGCAATCTATGGTTACTTTGCACAAACAGAGCGAGAAATCATAAGCCAACGAACAAAGCAAGGGCTTGCTGCTGCACGAGCAAATGGGCAAAAACTTGGACGTCCAAAAGGTGTTAAAAATAAAAATCGAGTTCTTGATCCTTTTAAAGATGAGATTAAAAAATACCTTGAGATGGGATTAATGCAGACAAATATTTTAAAGATAATCAACTCACAATTGGAGAAAAAAGTATCCTTGACTTCACTTAGATATTTTATATCGACTACTAAAGAGCTCAAATCAATTTAAGTTTTATATAAGGTCTGTTTCGCTTTTAACCCATTTATGAGGAATTACCCAAGATAGTGAGTTGAGCGAATGAAAATCGGCTTCCAAGCTACCTGTTCGGTAGTTCACA
>JANEIH010000085.1 GCA_024513425.1 Sulfurimonas sp.
TATACCGTTTTTTAGGAACAAATTGAATATAATTTTTTTTGAGGATTATTAAAAGATAATCCTATAGCTACGCAATAACTATAATAAAAGTGCTGCATATTGGAAATATTCATCGAGTGTACCTCCTAATCGATTTCGTTTTGTCTTTGAGATTTAAAAGTTGTACCTCTAAAAAATAAATAATTTTTGCCGATTTAGCTTCAAATGGAACTTTAATTGTTATAATGTAGTCAATTAGAAAAATATACTGTTTGTATTTTAAAAACAAAGGACTTGATATGCGTGTTATTATGAGTATGTATTATGACAGTATTTATGGATCAAACAACTCAAAACTCAATAAAGAACTTTTTGATGTTAACAAGCAAATTGCCTCAGGTCTTAAGATTCAATATGCAAAAGATGATGTAAGAACTTTTGCCGAAACGATGCAGCTTGATAATGAAGTGGCAGTTTTGGACCAAATAAAACAGAGTACAGAGAGTGGCTATAAAGTAGCAAATCAAACAGATGAAATCATGAATGAGTTTAATACTTCACTCAATAGAATGAGAACACTTTTACTACAAGCATCTAATGGTACAAATGATGATACATCTTTAGATTCTATTGCTGATGAACTACGAGAAATTGAGAAAAATTTAAGAGGTTTGGCAAACACCTCTATTAATGGTCAGTTTCTTTTTTCCGGTTCGGCGATAGAGATAAAGCCTATTGCCGATGATGGAGTGTATCAAGGAAATGATGATGCCATGAACTCTTTTACCGGCTCAAACAATCTACAACAATACAATCTTAGTGGTTCTGATCTGTTTCTTGGTGAGGAAGTTTTAAGAAACCGAGAAGTAACCTCAAACACACTCCATGGAAATCTACTTGTTTCAGATAAATTACTTTCTTCTTCAAGCACCCTGCGTGAGCTAATGGGAGACAAAGACAATAGTTCGGCAACTGTAAATACAGACTATTTTTATCTGCGTGGCACTAAAAGTGATGGGAGTGCCATCAAAGAAAAGATTGTTTTAAATGATACGGCAAAAATAGATACATTGCTAAAGAGAATAGGGATAGCATATGGAAATACAAGCACTGTTGATGTTGTTGCTATAAGTATGAACAACAATGGACAAATTGTTGTAAAAGATAAGATAAAAGGCTCCTCAAAACTTGACTTTCATCTTGTCGGTGCCGTTGATTACAGTGGTGCCAATACAGCAGATGTCAATGATATTGATAATTTAGATGGTGGAGAGACAACTTATCCTCCTGCGGGTGATTTGTATGTAAAAGAGTTTATGCAATCAGGTTTAATTCCTGCAAATGGTGCCGCAACCAATATACAGGGTTTGGTATATGATAGAATGGAGTTTTCAAAAGATGGGTTTTATCTCGCTTCAAACACAGCACAAGTTACAAAAAGCAATAATGCTTTTGCTGCTCCATCAACAAAAATTTCAGAAGTAGCAGACCTCACGCAAGGAAATTTAGATACGCTAGATGGCTCCTCACTTAGGCTTACAGGAACAGATGTCAATGGTGGTGCATATGATGTGACGATAAATTTTTTCAATACAACAAACAGCGGTTCAACATTTACAGATAATATCACCGGAAACACCTATGATATCTTCAATATGGATTCAGTAAGAACAGCCGTAAATGCAGATGATATGACATATCAACAGCTTTTAGATGTTGTTAATATGGTCGCAACAGATAGATATCCCGCAACCAATACACCAACAGATTATGACAATGCCATTAAAAGTGCTCAACTCAAAGGTGATACATATCTTAGCTATGATGGAAAAGTAAGTTTTCATGATTTGCAGGGTATGGATGCAAATGGTACTCTTGCAAACATCTCTTTATATGATCCAAACAGTAACGATTTTACAGCAGGTGCAACATCTTCAATTATAACATTCAATACAAACAATGCCTTGACAATTAGTGACCCTAAAACCGATTTTTTCAAAACAGTAGATGCGATGATTGTAGCGGTAGAAGATCATAAGCTCTATCCTGATTCAAGTAGTGGAAATATACGCAATGTCGGGATCGAAAATGCCATACAGAAGATGGATGACCTACAAGACCATGTTCTTAGAATGCACTCTAAAATTGGTGCACAATCCAATACGCTAAATATGTCGCTTAAGAGAATAGAGACACTAAAAATCAGCACAATAAGCCTTCGATCATCTCTTTTAGATACAGATTTGGCTGAGTCCTCTTTAGCTTTACAGCAACTTACGATAAACTATAAAGCGATGCTCTCTACCGTAGGTATGGTATCTAAGTTGAGTTTGGTTAACTACTTATAATATATAATATACTCAACTTTCGCACATAAAACCAAGCTCTTTTTG
>JANEIH010000074.1:0-1810 GCA_024513425.1 Sulfurimonas sp.
GTTAATATAGTATACTCAATATAAAAAGTACTAGGATTATAAAAAAATGAACAATAGAATAGATTTTGATACAGCCGTAAAACTTTATGATATGGATCTTTTTGAACTCGGAGAGCTTGCTGATAAAAAACGGCAAGAGCTTCATAAAAAAAAGACATACTTTAATATCAATCGTCATATAAATCCGACAAATATCTGTGCGGATGTATGCAAATTTTGCGCCTATTCTGCAACACGAAAAAATCCAAACCAGTACACAATGAGCCATGAAGAGATTATGCAAATTGTTGATAATGTGGTAGCAAATGATGCCAAAGAGGTTCACATCGTCTCTGCACATAATCCAAATGTAACACTTGACTGGTACTTAGGAATTTTTAAAAAGATAAAAGAGAAGTATTCAAAATTGCATATAAAAGCCTTAACTGCTGCTGAAGTAGATTTTCTCTCACGCTATCACGGTCTTACTTATGATGAAGTACTAGACCTTATGGTGGAAAATGGAGTGGACTCTATGCCGGGTGGCGGAGCTGAGATATTTGATGAGAAGGTCAGGGATTATATCTGTAAAGGAAAAGTGACATCAGATCAGTGGTTTGAGATCCATAGAAAATGGCATGAGCGTGGAAAAAAGTCAAATGTTACGATGCTCTTTGGACATATAGAGTCTCGCAAGAACCGAATCGATCATATGATGCGTATTCGTAAATTACAAGATAAGACAGGTGGTTTTAATGCCTTTATTCCTCTGGTGTATCAGATGAAAAACAACTACTTAAATATTGATAAACCAATCACTGCTAATGAGATTTTAAAAACATACGCTATAGCAAGATTACTCCTTGACAATATAGCAAATTTAAAAGCTTACTGGGTAACATCAACAGTAAATTTGGCTCTTGTTGCACAGGAGTTTGGAGCAAATGATTTAGATGGAACAATTGAAAAAGAGACCATCAACTCCGCAGCAGGTGCAAAGAGTGCAAATGGCATAGATGTCAATGAATTTACGGCACTTATCAAAAACAGCGGTTTTATTCCTGTAGAGAGAGATAGTCTCTATAGTGAGATAAAGGTTTGGTAGTTGAATATAACAGTTGTTATTCCAACATATAATCGCTACACTCTTTTGAGACGAGCTATTGCTTCAGTATATGCTCAGACATATCCGCCTAAAGAGCTTATAGTCATTGATGATGGTTCAACTGATAATACAAAACAAATAATAAAAGATTTTCCAGATATCATTTATATATACCAAGAAAACGGAGGCGTATCGTGCGCTAGAAATGTCGGTATAAAGATAGCAAAATATGAATGGATAGCTTTTTTAGACTCTGATGATGAATGGTATGAAAAGAAACTTGAGAAACAAGCAGACTTCCATAGAAACAATCTAGATACCTTGATGAGCTATACAGCAGAGCAGTGGATTCGAAATGAGCAAGTTGTTAAAATACCTAAAAAATATAGAAAAATAGGAGATGATATTTTTAAGGAAAATCTCTCTTACTGTAACATTGCACCATCTTCTGTAGTGATACATAAGAAAATTTTTGAAAGTATTGGACTTTTTGATGAGAGTTTGCGAGTGTGTGAAGATTATGAATTGTGGCTACGCCTGTTGCTAAAATATAAAGTTGGACTCATTAATGAAAAACTCATCATAAAATATGCAGGGCATGATAAACAGTTGGGTTTTTCAAAAGATTTGGACAAGTACCGTATATATGCTTTAGAAAAACTGCTTAAATTTATTGAACATAAAAAAAAGAAAGAAGAAATAGTTAAAGAGTTAGAAGGAAAGATG
>JANEIH010000074.1:1910-3708 GCA_024513425.1 Sulfurimonas sp.
AAAATGAGCGGAAATATTCGTTTGATGTATTCAGGCTATAACAACGATAACGGTGCAGATACATATGCAACAGCAGTTGGCGGTCAGCTTAAATATGAACTAGCAAAATACAAAGGGTTTAATGCAGCCGTTGCATTTACAATGACGCATGATCTTGATTTTGCAAGTGGAGATAAAAATGAAGGAGAAAGAAACGATGAACTTTCGGGTATAAAAGGCTCATACATGGAAGTAACAGAAGCTTATATTGACTATGAATTTCAAGGTTTAAATCTTCGTGCCGGTCGCCAACTTCTAGATACGCCTTTAGCAGACAGTGATGATATAAGAGTAGTGCCAAATAGATTTGAAGCCTACATAGCATCTTATATAATCAACGGCATTTCATTGACGGTGGGTTATTTGAGCCAATGGCAAGGTGTTGATGCAGGCTTAGATAGAGATGATTCTTGGGTGAGAACAGGAAAAGATGGCGTGAGTTTTGGCGGCATAAAATTTTCAAATGGTTATGTAGAGGCAAATGCATGGTATTACAATATTTCAAATGTATCAACAACTGATATCGCAAATGGTGCAGATGCAAATGGAAATGGTGCTATTTATATTGATACGACGGGGAGTTATACATTTAGTGATGATTTAGAGGTGCACGCAGGGGTGCAGTATCTCAAAGAGAGTGAGTTAGACAATAGTAATGTAGAGGCAAATATCTATGGCGTGATGGCTGGAGTTGTTGTCAATAGTCTTGGATTTAATATCGCTTACAATAAATCTGCAAAAGAGTCAGGCAAACATAGCTTTAGTGGGTATGGAGGGGGAACACTCTTTACAAATATGGACGCAATGATTCTTGATGAAATTACAGAAGATAGAGATGCACAAGCAGTAGTTGCCGGATTTGTTTATGAGATTAGTGATTTTAATTTACTTTATACTTATGGAGATTTTAAAGGCAATACCGATAGCACAGGTGCAAAAGCACATATAACAGAACAAAATATAGGTGTAGAATACTCCTCTAATGACAACTTAACAGTTGGTGCAACCTATGTGATAGATACCAATAAAAAAGATCCAATAAGTACAAATTTTAACGATAAAAACTTTAGAGTTTTAGTTTCATATAATTTCTAATTAGAAATTGCTATTTGATGTAATATTTGAGATGATTTGAGTAGAAAGTTCTTTAGTGGTAACATCAAGAGAAGTTATCTCTTGATGTTAAGAGCTCATTTTTTTAATTAGTATCTATATCTAAAATATACTCTTAAATCTTGTGAACTCTTAACAGGGTCCATATTTTGTTGAGTTGCTTTAGCTACTGTAAGTGGTGTGCCGGCATCACCAAAGAATCCATTTGATCCAGTGTAATCATAATCTAAATATGTATATCTAATTTGCATAGAAAATAGACTTTTCCCATCTTTTTTTATGATTGGCTGTGTCCAATATGCTTCATACGCATTTCCACGAGTTGCCATTTTTGAGCCTATCATGGTATCTTCACCATATGTAAATGGTCTCCAATATTTTGAACCGTGGTTATACTCTAATCCAAGTTTTCCACCTGTAAGGTTTGGTACCTGTGCGCCTACCCAGTATGAGTAACCAGACTCTTTATTAAGGCTTCCTAGCATTGCTTGCTTAGCATTTGGTTGTGTTTGTGACCAAGCAACAGAAGCAAAGAGTGTAGTTTCATCAAGGAAATCATTAATCATATCTCCAATGCCTTTTATTTGTGCAGAAAGAGCAGCACCATCCATATTTCCAAATGTTCTGAGTTGAGGTAGGGTCTTAG
>JANEIH010000024.1 GCA_024513425.1 Sulfurimonas sp.
AAAGCCAAAATCTTCATCATCACTGTTGCGTTGCACCATCTCAATATCTTCGATAAGCTCTTTTGCCTCCTCTTCACCCATCTCACCCTCTTTTATATCTACTAAAACATCTTCAAGATCAGCTTTAAACTCACGGAGTTCTTCAATCTCCTCTTTTGCATCTTCACTCGCTTCTTTATTGTCTGCAATCTCTTCAAAAATCTCATCTAAACGATCATTAATATCGGGGATAACTCCATTTGCTATTAAATCTTCTAATTTTTTCATGCGTGACATATATCTACACCTTTATTTATTTTTTAAAATTATACTATAATTTGTTTATGAATTTTTATGCAATCATAATCGGAACAGAGATATTAAACGGTAGAAGGCAAGACAGGCACTTTGAATTTGTCAAAAATAGACTTGCAAAATACAATCACGAACTATTTGCCTCTTTTATCATTAAAGATGATGTGGAACTCATTACAAGAACCTATGAGATGATAAAATCAGATAAAGAGTCTATTATGTTCTCTTTTGGCGGTATAGGATCGACACCTGATGATCTCACGCGTGAGATTGCCACAAAGGTTTTTAGAGACTCTCCACTTATCATACATGAAAAATTTAAAGAAGATATTATAAAACAGTTTGGTGATGGAGCCTACCCACATCGCATCCATATGGCAGACCTACCGCCCGATACGGAACTGCTTTTTAATCCAGTTAATAATATGTCTGGTTTTTCACTCGATAGACGCTTCTTCTTTGTGCCCGGTTTTCCATCTATGGCGCATCCAATGATTACAAAAGTGATAGAAAAACACTTCTCAAGCAGTAAGAAAAAGTATAGATACACACTCTTTGCAAAAACAAGTGAAGAGTCACTCATCTCTTTGATGCAACAACTGCCAAAGAGTATTGAACTCTCATCTTTACCTATGTTTCTTGACGGCAAACCAAATGTAGAACTCTCTCTTAGCGGAGAGAATGACAAAGAGATAAAACACTACTTTGAACTCTTCAAAAGAGAGCTTCAAAAGAAAAAAATTGATTATCTACTCCATATGCACTAAATTCTTATAAAATTTTTAAGTGCAATTTTTACTCATATTTTAGATAAGCTTGAAGAGATTTCAGGTATAATAATTTCCGTAAAAATCCTTTGTCTATTCTTATAATTTTTTAGTAGATATTTATGATACTTATGGGGAATAAAGGGCTTTTTGTAAATTTAGCTTAAGTTGTAGTTGTTTATCGTACTGCTTGCCTCTCCTCAAAAAAAGAGTTAAGCAGCAAAAGAAAACACCACTATACTTTTAAAATATAAGCGAGAAAACTCATGGCAATTGCAATGAACAATCATGTCTTTAAAGGGCACAGAACACTTTTAGGCAATAAGTTTGTAACCTATGGCGAACTTGAACTCTCAACGAATTTTGACATCTATCCTACTTCCAAAAGCGGGTTTGACTGGGGTAACAGCTCTCTTGGGTCTAATCAACTGGCTTTTTCTATGCTCTTTCAACTCAGCTCTCAAGAGTTAGCAGAGAAATATGCCGAGCAGTTTATGCGTGACATAATCAGAAATTTACACACAAGAGACTGGATTTTAAGTGCCTCTGATGTAGTAGAGTGGATAGAGAAGCATTGTGAACTTCCTAAAGAGAAATGTAATGAACCAAAAGCAAAAGTCAAAACTGTCAATAGCATAAAAAAAGTCAAAACCGTCAATAGCAAAAAGAGTAAGTCAAATATTGTAAAAGATATCTGTAAAGAGCTAGATATTACACAAAAGCAACTCGCAAAAATCCTTGAAGTACCGGAAGGAACTGTAAGTAGCTGGGCTATTAAAAATCAAATACCGCGTCTTGGGAAAAAAGCCATAGAGTTTTACATCCAAAATCGTAAAAATCAAAAAATAGTTGACAGCTATAGAAATTTTATGGAGCTTCTATAGGCATCATAAGGAGAAAAAAGTTATTTAAACAGCTTTAGGATCACAATCAAGAAGCTCTAATACAGATTTTTTATTCATTTTTCTTGCAAAGTCAATAGCGGTAAAACCTTTTACATCTTTGGCATATTGATTTGCGCCTTTCTCAAGCAAGAGCTTTACTATCTCTACTCTTCCATAGCATGTAGCAGCCATTAATGCCGTGAAGCCACTTTTTCTATTTGTCTTATTGACATCCAAGCCTTTTTCAAGTAGATATGTAACCATCCATCTATTATTATAAGTGATCGCCATATCAAAAATACTCACACCCTCCGCATCAAACTCAAAGATATCTGCTCTACTCTCAATAAGAAGAGCAAGTACCTCTTCATCACATCCCTCACGCAAGGC
The DNA here is from genome assembly GCA_024513425.1 of Sulfurimonas sp. Classification (GTDB taxonomy): domain Bacteria; phylum Campylobacterota; class Campylobacteria; order Campylobacterales; family Sulfurimonadaceae; genus Sulfurimonas. Next base: position 2,336 of record JANEIH010000024.1, read on the forward strand.
ACACGCAAGTACAGACTCTTTTGCCTCATTTGTCTCTTGTAGGTCTGCACCATTTTCAATATATTTTTTAATGCCGAGATAGTCATTGTTTTTTAAAAGTTCTAACCATTTATTCATAATGACAGTATAGTAAAATGTTTATTAGTTGTTTTAATGTATAATTCACGCAACAAATTAATTAAGCGAGAATTCAATGGAAATCATTCAAACAACTGATGCTTTTAAAGCACTTATAGAAAATATAAAAACAGATACACCAAATTATAAAGACCCTTTGGCATTTGGTATCTGTCGTGTAGATTTAGGTCAATTAAATATAGACAAAACTCTTCAGGCTACATATCCGCTTATCAACTGGGATGAGAACTTTGGCAGTGCGGCAATTTTCATAAGAGCACTTGCAGAACAGGGTGTGGAGATAGACTTCTCTCAAAATGAAGTTGTTTGCAACATCAACTTAGAGTTTTTAAAATCATCTCTTAATGCATTTACTCCTTATAGTGATGAAGCACACGGTGATGCACATAAAAATATTCAGGTTGTATCAGCTCTTTATTCTCAAATCATAAATAATGGTTCACTTGAAGGTGAGTTCAAAGTATGTTTCATCTTTAAAGATGCAACTTTAGAGTCTGTAGAGGCGACATATCTTAAACTTTATGCAATTTCTCAGGCTAAGGTTAACCTGCGTGAGATTAACCTAAATGGTGCATTTGGAGTGTTACCAAATGTTGCATGGTCAAATGGTCAGCCTATTGAGCTTGATTACCTGCGTGAATTTGAGATTGAGCTAAAACTCTCTAATGAGTATCCACATATCGACTTTGTAGATAAATTCCCAAGGTTTCTACAGCACATCATCCCAGCAGATAATACACGCATTTTAGATACTGCTAAAGTTCGTTTTGGAGCGCAACTAGCAGCGGGAACTACTGTAATGCCGGGTGCTTCATATATCAACTTCAATGCAGGCACCACAGGTACAAGCATGGTTGAAGGGCGTATCTCTTCATCTGCTATTGTTGGTGATGGTAGCGATGTTGGTGGTGGTGCTTCAATCCTTGGTGTACTTTCTGGAACCGATGGAAACCCAATCAGTGTTGGTAAGAACTGCCTATTGGGGGCAAACTCCGTATGTGGTATTCCTCTAGGTGATGCATCTATTATTGATGCGGGTCTTGCGATACTCGAAGGAACAAAAATCGGTATCTACCCTGCTGAACTAAAAAAGATCAAAGAGGTAAATAGCGGCATATCTATTGAAGGTGAAATTTTTAAAGGAAAACAGCTTGCAGGGCTTAATGGTCTTCACTTTAGACAAAACTCTTCAACAGGTGAGATCACGGCTTCTCGCTCCACAAGAGAAGTGAAACTTAACGCCGAACTTCACTAGATGCTCTTTTTTTCCTTTAATCGACATCTCCAAATCTACTAATGACTCTGCCGATCACCTCTATCTCATTCGGATTTAACACCTGTGTAGGGTAGGCAGAGTTATCAGAGATAACATCTATCATTCCGTCCATTCTTTTTTGTATGCGTTTAATGAAGAGTCCGGCTTCTGTTCGAATGGTAAAAATACCACCACGATTTAGATCAGTTTTTGCTCTGTTTATAAACACAATGTCATTATAACTAAAGGTAGGCTCCATTGAGTCCCCAGAGACATTAATCGCTTCAATATTTTTAAGCTCATGCTCTCCTTGAAGCATAAATACAAACTGTTTAGGAATTTTTAGCTCTTCTATAACTTCAAACTCACTGTCAGCTCCACCACCGGCACTTGCATTGATATTGCTAAAATATCTTATCATATAGTTATTTGTAGCCTCCACCAAACTCTCAGGCGACTGCCCATAAAGCATCCAGTTAATAGATATGCTTCTCTTGGCGCAAAAATCAAGCAACTCTGCAAAAGGTATTTTATTGCGTTTTTTCATTGTTGCAAAATTCATTTGTGAGATACCAAGAATCTCTGCTATATCTTTGTCAAAAACTTTTTTTGGCGCAAACTCAGAAGAGATGATACTTTTAATCTCTTCAACAATATCTGAAAAACTATTCATTTTGACCCTTTTTTTAATAAATATATCAAAGTATAGTTAAATTTTGAAAGAAAATCAATAATTATTTGACAATATGTCATATTTTTTAAAAAAATATCTGTTTTATGTAATATTTTTACAATCACAAAAAAAGGATGCAAGATGTCACCTATTATTAAAAATGCAGAAACACTCTTTGAGAGATTTGAAAGTAAAATGGAGTTATGGGCAGAAAAACTTTTTTAACCAAAATTATATAAATTTTTATAAATTTTACTCTTTTTTACGATTCTCTTCTTTTTCCCGTTCTGCCTCACGCTCAGCTGATTTTGTCTTGTGGTATCCACCGAAGATAAAGATCATAAATAAGAAAAAAAGCACAGGCATTATCGTATCAACAAACAAGTTCATAATTATGCCTTCTTAAATGTAGTATAGTTTTGACGGATAGCATCATAAAGTACAATACCTGTAGATATTGCTAGATTGAGACTTCTACCCTCTTTTGTCCTTGGAATGGTAATATTTTGCGATTCGTATCGATTTAAAATCTCCTTAGGGATACCCGCTGTTTCACTACCAAAGAAGATAAAATCACCCTCTTTAAATGCAACATCAAAATAGGGTCTATCTGTTTTTGTTGTTGCAAAATAGGCATTATTTGTTATCTCATTTTTTTCAAAAAACTCATCCAAAGATTCCCATACACGCAGATCAAGCTTATCCCAATAATCAAGTCCTGCACGACGAACAGCTTTTTCATCAATATCAAAACCAATCGGTTTGATAAGATGCAGCAAGGCTCCGGCATTGACACAGAGTCTGCCTATTGCTCCCGTATTGTTAGGAATTTGCGGATGAACCAAAACAAGGTTAAACATCAAAAGATGACCGTTCTATTTGCATAGACAAAAATTCTATCTTCAAGGGCAAGCTTGAGTGCACGCGAGAGAACAACCTTCTCAACATCACGCCCGAGTCTCTGCATATCTCTCCAAGAATATGCATGATCAATATGCTTGACATCTTGTGCGATAATCGAACCCTCATCAAGATTGTTATTAACAAAGTGCGCAGTTGCACCGATAATTTTTACACCTCTGTCATACGCTTGCTTGTATGGATTTGCACCGATAAATGCAGGTAAGAATGAATGGTGAATATTGATTATTTTTCCCTCATATTCTTCAACAAATCGTGGTGTTAAAATACGCATATATTTAGCAAGTACAATATAATCAGCATCAGAAAAACTGTTAATGCACTCTATAATTTTTCTCTCATGCTCCGCACGCTCCAAACCTTCATGCGAGATTGCAATATAGGGAATATCAAACTTTTTTACTAAAGATTCAAGCTTATCATAGTTCGATATTACAGTTAAAATATTTGCATCCAACTCCCCTGCTTCATGGCGAATAAGGATATCACCAAGTGCGTGTAGCTCCTTTGTCACCATAAGAATAATATTTTTCTTTTTTGGTTCAATAACTTTTATGCTTGAACTCTTTGGCAAAACATCATAAATCGCAACTGTCAGCTCATGTTTATCTACATCACCATCAACAACAGAACGCATAAAAAATTTATTGCTCTCTTTATCAACAAATTCACTGTTTGAGAGGATATTGAGATTATAGCTATAAAAAACACTTGAAACCTTATGAACCAAACCTTTTTCATCATTTGCGTCTATTAATACACGATATTGACTCACTATGCATTTCCTTTTTCTAACTTTTCAACTCTTGCATCAATCGTTGCAAGTGTATATTCCAAAAAGTTAAGTGTCATATCTATCTTTGCTTCAATATTAACACTATTTGGTGCCTGAAAACCTTCAAAAAGCACTAAAAGACGCTCCCGTATCGAATTGAGATAGACAAGCTCACTCTCTTCTTGTTTTGATACAAATCCATTTTTAATCTCTTCGGCAGAGGAGTGCTGTCTATTTTGAGTGTCATCTTCCATCTCGGCTAATGTTGAGAGTATTACATCTTTTAGTTCCATCTTTTTAGCAACCACCTTTCAAACTCTTTAAACTCTGCATCTGTATTCATCTTAATAAAAAAATCTTTCATTTGAGCGTTAACCCATAAAAATTTTTTATGCATACCAGACAATCTTCTTATGGCAATCTTTGCTTCAGAGTTATTTGGATCTTTTTTTATGATCTCTTTGTAGATCTCTAATGCCTCCTCTTTTAAGCCTTGCAGTTCATAGATATTTGCCAAAGTGAGTGTCTGCATTAAAAAAGCCTTCTATTTCTCTATATAGTTTGCAATAATTGAACCTATTTCACTTGTTGAACAGATCTCTTTTGCATCAAACTGTGCTAAATCCTGAGTTCTGTACCCTTCACTAAGAGCACGCTTGACTGCTGCATCAATCTTATCTGCTGCATCATTTTCACCAAGTGCATAACGAAGCAACATAGAAGCTGAAGAGATAGTAGCAATTGGATTTGCAATCCCTTGACCGGCAATATCAGGAGCTGAACCATGAATCGGTTCATAAACACCGATTTTAGCACCAACAGAAGCTGATGGTAAAAGACCGATAGAACCAGAGAGCATAGAAGCCTCATCACTTAAGATATCTCCAAAGATATTTCCAGTAAGCATCACATCAAACTGTTTTGGATCACGAATCAACTGCATTGCAGCATTATCTACATACATATGTGAAAGTTTAACTTCTGGGTACTCTTTAGCTACCTCCTCAACAGTCTCACGCCACAGCTGTGAAACATCAAGAACATTCGCCTTATCAATAGAGCAAACACGCTTATTGCGAGTCATTGCTATTTTAAACGCCTGATGTGCAATACGAATAATCTCTTCACGAGTATAGACCATTGTATTCCAGCCTTTAGCTTCGGTGCGACCTTTTGGCTCGCCGAAATAGATACCCCCAATAAGCTCACGCACTACCATTAAATCAACGCTCTTAACGATTTCCGGCTTAAGTGACGACGCATTTACAAGCTCATCATAAACCACAGCAGGGCGTAGATTTGCATAAACACCAAGCTCTTTTCTAAAACGCAAAAGTCCACTCTCAGGACGCTTCTCACGCGGAAGATTATCCCACTTTTCTCCACCGATAGCTCCAAAGAGTACAGCATCAGAGCTTAATGAACCAGAGATCGTCTCTTGCGGTAATGGATCACCTGTGATATCATAAGCAATTCCACCCATCAGCAACTCTTCATAATTAAAATGAAAACCACTGTATGAAGCCACCGCATCAAGTACTTTCACCGCTTCATCGATAATCTCAGGACCGATTCCGTCCCCTTTTATAAGTGCTATTTTATATGATTTCATCTATTGCTTACCTTCTATCTCATTTTGTGCAAAGTTCATAAGTCCGCCTGCATCTATCAGCTCCTGCATAAATTCAGGTATCGGAGTGAAGTTATATGTTTTACCTGTTGTTTTATTTGTAATTGTTCCTGCATTCATATCGATACCGATCTCATCACCCTCTTTAATTTCGTTTGCTTCTTTAAGCTCAAAAATAGGCAGTCCCATATTGAAAGCATTTCTATAAAAAATTCGTGCAAATGTCGGTGCAACAATTGCTGCAACACCCGCAGCCTTAAGAGCGATTGGTGCATGTTCACGACTTGAACCACAACCAAAGTTCTCATCAGCAACAATAATATCACCTGGGGTCATCTTCTCTGCAAACTCAGGATCGGCATCTCTCATAACATATTTTGCTAACTCCTCCGGAACCGAAGTGTTTAAGTAGCGTGCAGCTATGATTAAGTCTGTGTCGATATCTTTTCCAAATCTCCAAACTTTACCATTTATGTTTGCTTTTTGCATATAAAATCCTAATGTTTTACTAAATAATTTTACGATTATATCTAAAAAGCGATTGTAGTTTTATAAAGCCTTTAATTCTCATTGAAAAATTAAAAAACAACAGAAGATATTATTTAACTACTCCTACAGAAGGAGTAGTTAAAAGATTTATAGACGAGCGTAGCTTACGCTTTTGCAAGCCTCAAGTGAAGTTAACTCTTCAAGTGTCTTGTCGCTTACTGCAGTATCTACAAGAATAACCGCTAATGCTTCTTTGTTTGCATTGCGAGCGAGTGAGAAATCTGAGATGTTGACACTATTGTTTGCTAGAATTGTTCCAACACTTCCAATTACACCTGGTACATCAGAATTTTTAAAGAGAATCATATCGCCTTTAATTGCCACCTCATTATCAAAACCATCAATTGATATAATACGCTGAACACTATCATCAAAGATAGTAGCAGAGATAGTCGTAACACCCTCATTTGTAGTCAGTTTTACCGTAATAAGGTTTTTATACACAACAGAGTCACCAAGGTTTTCAGCCTCAATCTCAATAGCCTGCTCTCGTGCGATAAAATCAGCATTTACATAGTTGATAGTCTCAGATGAGTGGCTCATAGCTCCAACTGTTACAAATGTAGCAAGTGAATCAACATAATTACCTATCTCACCACTACCGCCAACTTTAATAGAGACGATTTTAGACTTGTTAATCTGAGAAGCCATAAAACCTATTTTTTGTCCCATCTCTAAAAATGACTTTACAAATGGAGGAATTTTACTCTCATTAATCGGTAAATTCATTGCATTTGGATATGCTATGCCTTTTGCAGCTGCGATTGCATTCTCTGCAGCTTGTGTACCGATATTGTACTGAGACTCGTATGTGTTTGCACCCAAATGAGAAGATACTACAATATTATCTAAGTCTAGCAGTTTATTGTTTATTGCTGGCTCTTTTCCAAATACATCGATCCCTGCAAAACGAATTTTTTTGCTTTTAAGTCCATCATAAAGTGCATCTTCATTATACAAATCACCTCTTGCACAATTTACAACAACCACACCATCTTTCATCTTGGCGATCTCTTCTGCATCAATAATACCGATAGTCTCTTTGTTTTTAGGAGTATGAATCGTAATAACATCACACGCTAAAATATCATCAAAATTCTTTGTGTATGTCATATCAAGATCAGTTACTTTAGATGGGTTGATGTATGGGTCATATACTACAATATCCATCTCAAATGCTTTTGCGCGTTTTGCAACACGACTACCAATATTACCAAAACCGATAATACCGAGTTTTTTACCTTTAAGCTCATATCCATACCACTGCTCTCGTTTCCAGATTCTTTGGTTTTTGAGATGGTCATGAGAGTATGGGAACATTCTCATGCAAGAGAGCATATGTGTCATAGTAAGTTCAACTGCAGCGATTGTATTTGCAGTCGGTATATTCATAACTATAATACCTTTTTTGGAACATCCTTGAATATCAACATTATCAACACCAACACCAGCACGAACGATTGCTTTTAGATTTGTGGCATGTTTTATAAAAAAAGCATCGACATCTGTTGAACTTCTTGTGATTGCAACATCTGCAGTTGGAATGATTTTTTCAACAAGCTCTTTTTTATCAACATCTGCTGCCATAACAAAGTTGATAGACTCATCATCTTGAAGCATTTTTAAACCCGCTTCATGAATATGGTCACATACGACTACTGTATATTTTTGCATTTTAATATTCCTCTTTATATGGTTTGATTTGTGCCAAGATTTTATAACTTTTCAGTACATTAACCAAGGAGTGTAATTTACCAATATTTTTTGAATAAATAAGTAATTCCATACCCTGCTTATCTTTTTTTAAGAAGTATTTAAGTCCATGGTGCTTAAGCTCTTCTTTGAGACAAAAAAGTTGATACGGATCTTTCAATACTGCTGATAATTTATAGGTAATGGTTTTAGTTATTTTTTTATTCAAATCAACTTCTACATACACTTCATTTACAGGATAAAAATACCCTTTTTTTTGTGTTTGCGAAAGATGATTGAGCCAAATCTTCTCTTTTGACTTTGATATAATCTCTTCACTCTTTAACTTAAGTGGTTCACTCTCTATTGAAACCTCTTCAGAGTTAATAGAGATAAGAAAAATAGTTATGAAGATGGTGACTCCCACTGCCAAGAGAGGAGCAAACCATTTCACAATCTTTTGCATGAAAAAAGTTCTTATTTAAACTTATCTTTGATTAAGTCACCCAGAGAGTGTGATTCACTATCATTGATCTCTTCAATCATTGCTTGATTATTAATATAATCTAATTTTTTAACAGAAAGACGAATGCGGTCACGATGAGTATCAATATTGGCAACCGCTGCTTCTATCTCTTGAGCTAACTCTAACTCTTCTTTATTCAATGGAGTTAAATCTTCATTACGGATTAATGCGTCAACACCATTTTCCAAAGATACAAATACGCCGAAGTCTTTAATATCACGAATAGCACCTTTTACGACAGAGTTCACTTTGTGTGTTTTGGCAAATTGATCAACAGGAGACTCTAAAAGAGTTTTTCTGTTTAGAGAGATCTTTTGCTCTTGCTTATTGATTTTAGCAATTTTCACTTCAACCTCTTCACCGGATTTTAACACATCTCTTGCTTTTGTATTTTTCTCCCAAGAGATATCTTGATTGTGTAAAAGACCATCAACACTATCAATGCAAACAAATGCACCAAAGTCAGTTAATAATGCAACCGTACCTGTTACAATATCACCTTCATTGTACTTTTTCAAAAACTCATCAAATGGTTTTGGAAGAAGTCTTTTTAATGATACGCGAAGTTTGTGGGTTTTAGGATTAATCTCAATTACTTCAACATCGATCTCTTGACCTACTTCTAAATAGTCACCTGGATCTTTAACATTTTTGCTCCAAGTAATTTCTGAGATATGCAAGAAACCTTCAATATCATTTCCTAAATCTACAAATGCACCATAATTTTCAATATTTGAAACAGTTACGGTGATAGTATCGCCTTCATCAAGTTCAGACTCTACTTCGGCCCATGGATCTGGATGAACTGCTTTAATGGAGAGTGAAAGGTGACGCTTGTCTTTATCATAAGAGATAGCTTTTACAGTTACCACATCACCCTCATTATAAAGTTTTGACGGATTAACCGGCCCTTTATAAGAGATCTCATTATAGTGAACAAGTCCATCAACACCACCAACACCAACAAACATACCGTATGAAGTGATTTTCTTAACAACACCCTCAACCACAACATCTTCTGCCATAAGTTGATCAATAATCTCTTTTTTCTTCTTACGCTCTTCATTGAAAAGTTTTCTACGAGAAACAACGATTGAGTTCTCTTGCGAATCAATTTTAATAACCTGTGCTTTAATCTTACGACCCACCACATCATCACTCTCTTTAAAAGCAGCTAGTGAACGCGGCATAAAGAAAGAGACTGTGTCAGCTTCCACTACATAACCGCCACGGTTTTTCTTTACAATAACACCTTCAATTACCAAGTTCTCAAAATCCTCTTTATGTGCATCAATAAACTCAATAGTTTTCTCTTGTTCTAGCACTTTTTTGTAAGAGATTTTAGGACGCTCGTTATAGTACCCTGTAATCATTACTTTGATTTTATCACCAATATCAAATTTCAGTTCACCGTTCTCATCACGGATCTCATCTAAATTGATAATACCTTCTAGTTTATTACCTACACCTACCAATGCTCTGTTATCATCAGCCTGAATCTCTACTATTTCGCCTTCTACAATACAGCTTGCCTCTTGTTGCTTTTCGCTTTCAGCAAGCATCTCTGCAAAATTTTCCTCTTCAAATGATTCGTTATCCAACGCCATTACCTATCCTCTGTTACATAAAAATTGCGTAATTATAACTAAAATATGATTATATTGGTATTAAACTTGGGGGGAAATTTTTAAAAAAGAAAAAGCTCTTTAGTTGACACCATTTTGAATGGAATCCACAACATTTTGGATAATCCAGTCAGGAGTAGAAGCCCCAGCTGAGATGCCGCATAGCTTTTTGCCTTTAAACCATAACATATCTATCTCATTTTCATCTTCTATATGATACGAATCTGAACAGTTTTCATGGGCTATATTAAAAAGCTGTTTTGTATTTGAAGAGTTTTTTCCACCTATGATTATCATTACATCCGCTTGTTTAGAGAGCTTTCTTGCGGCATCCTGATTTTCAAAGGTTGCATTACAAATAGTGTTAAAGATACGCACCTCTTTATAGCGAGGAATGAGATAGTTTGCTATCTTCATATAGTCTTCAACTTTTCTCGTAGTTTGAGCAATCAAGGCAATACGCTCGTGAAGTTTTAAATCTTCGAAATCTTCTACTTCCGTAACAACGATTGCGCCATGTGTAGCGTATGATTTTACTCCTTTTATCTCCGGATGTTTCTCATCACCAAAAATAACGACACTATACCCTGCTTCACTCATCTCCTGAGCTATCTCTTGAGGTTTCGTAACAAAAGGGCAGGTCGCATCAACAACATCAACGCCACTCTCTTTTAAGGCTTTTAGTTCATCTTTGACAATCCCATGCGTTCTAACAATCGCTTTGTCACCCAACTGAAATGTTGTAAAATCCTCAACAAGCCCTACCTTATAGTCACTATCAAGTCGTGCTATCTCTTTAGAGTTATGAATTAATGGTCCATATGTTGCCGCATTTTTATTCTCTTCTGCAATTTTAATCGCACGCTTTACGCCAAAACAAAAACCATAGCTCTCAGCAAGTTTTATTTTCATTTTACAAACTCCACATCCGTAATCTTTTGCAAGAGTTCAAAAAAGTTTGGAAAAGAGGTATTGATACACTCTAAGTCGGTTACTTTCATACCGCAACGAACTCCTGCGACAATAAAACTCATAGCTACTCTATGGTCTCCATCACTGTCAATCTCTGCTGATTTTAACTCACCGCCTACAATACTATAACCATCTTTATGTTCATACACCTCTATACCACAGGCTCGAAGTCCCTCAACTACTGTTGTAATTCTGTCGGACTCTTTTACACGCAACTCTTGGGCATTTTTTACAAGACTCTCACCCTTAGCACATGCCATAGCAATACTTAATGCCGGCAATTCATCAATAAGCCAAGAGATGTTATTCTCTATTATAATGCCATGCAAAGGGGCATATTTTACCTTAATATTTCCAACTGGTTCGTACTTATTCTCACGCAGCTCATAAGAGATATCTGCACCCATGCGTTCAAGTGCTTTAAAAGCCTCTATGCGTGTAGGATTAAGTGTTATACCTTCAAGTATCACTTCACTTTCTGGAGTAATAGCAGCGGCAACTGCAAAGAAAAAAGCAGAAGATGGATCAGCAGGTACTCTTATTTTAAGAGGTAAAAGCAAGCTATCAAGTGGCGTGACAGTAGTTTTTAATCCATCTACTACGATCTCTGCACCCATCCCACGCAACATTCGCTCTGTATGGTCACGCGAGAGTTCCGGCTCTGTATAACTACAAACACCATCAGCCCTCAGTGCTGCTAAAATCATACAGGACTTTACTTGAGCTGATGCAATTTTAGAGTTATATTCAAAAGCTTTTAGTGATGCACTGCGAATAGAGAGCGGTGCAAAATTACCATGCTCACGACCATCAATCTCTGCACCAATACTAATAAGCGGGGTTGCTACACGCCTCATTGGACGACGACGCAGATACTTGTCTCCTGTTAGGATGAAATGTCCCTCAGCTGAGCTTAAAAGCCCACAAAAAAGACGCATTCCCGTTCCTGAGTTTCCACAATCTAAAATCTCAAAAGGCTCTTTAATGCCGTCGGAAGAGATTTTAATAATTTTGCCGTCATCTTCAACTTTTGCACCGAGATTTTCAACAATTTTCAAAGAGTTTAGGGTATCTTCAGCACGCAAAAAGTTTTCAATTTCACTCACTCCATCTGCAAGCATTGCAAATATTACACTTCTGTGTGAAATAGATTTATCAGGTGCTATCTCTGAAATACTCAATGCAAAATTTTTAGCCGAAGCAACAACAACACTGCTCATCATCTCAATCCTATGCCTAGCTTAGAACCCAACTCTCCTAAAATCGTCTCCATCACATCTGTTATCTCTTCTTCTTCAAGAGTTTTTGCAGTTGACTGTAGTACAAAACGAACAGAGAGACTCATATTCTCACCAAGCGTTTCATCTGTGTATTTATCTACCGGATAAAAACGGACTAGGTTGGGGATTTGAGACGCTTCTATTGTCTCTTTAACTTTTTCATATGACATATCTTTTGGCATAATGAGACTTAAATCTCTAAAAGATGCCTGATATTTTGATCTTTTTTGAACTGTTTTAGATTCATAGCTTAACTTGTCAAAATCAAGTTCACACATAAATGTTACATCTAAATCATACGCTTTTTCTACTTCTGGATGTACTCTAAAAAGCTCACCAATTACTTCACCATTTTGTACTACTACGGCACACTGATAGATGTGTGAGAGTTTATGCTCTGTCGTATCTTCACGCAGTACTATATCGCCGGTAATATCTGCGATCTTTTGAACAAAATATGCAAAATCAATTTTTGCGGGTTTTCCTGTATTGTTTAGTGATTCACTCTCTCTTTCACCACTGAAAAGAAATACGGCTTTGAGCATCTCTTCTCTTGTTGGTGAAAACACCGAACCGATTTCAAAAAGCTTTACAGATGCATAACCATTTTTTACATTTTGTGAAGCTGCCTTTAGTAGTCCTGTCAAAAGCGTAGGGCGTAAAGTATCAAGTGTTTGAACGATCGGATTTAAAAGTTCAAGTTCATTTTTCGTTGTTTTAAACCCATAAGACTCCAACACTTTTTTCTCATCAAATACAAAGTGTACCGATTCAAAAAATCCACTTTGTGCTGCTTTTTGTCTATATACAGAGCGTTTTTTATAAGCAGAGTAGTCATCTTTGAGTCTATTTGCCTCTTGGAGCAAAAAAGGTTTTGAAGGGATATTGTCAATCCCGACCATTCTTACAATCTCTTCTATGATATCTTGTTTATTAACGATATCATGACGGAACTGTGGTACGGTAATGACAAAATTATCTATTGAAGATTTTGATGTGTCAAAACCTAAATTTTTAAATATCTTAGCTATAACACTTTTATCAATCTCTGCACCGATAATCTCATCTATCTCCTGTTTTATCACTGTAACAATCTTCTCTTTAAATGTTTTAGAGAGCTCTACCGTACCACTAAAAGTAGTAGAGTTTGAATACTTCTTAATCAAATCAATACAGTAAGAGAGTCCAGCCTCAAGTTTAGGCTCACTTCCGCGTGAGGTTTTATAAAATATAGGGCCTGATTTAATCTTAGACTCCGCCATCTTTTTCGAGACAATGTCCGGTGGAATATAAGAGGCTTCAAGAACAACAGTACCACTGCCCTCTTCCATTTTTGACTCTTCTTTTTGGATAACTCCAACAATGGATGCGATCTCTTTTTGCTCATTTTTAATAGATATAAAACCATGTTCATCTTTTCCAAGAATCACTTTACCCATCTTCTCATCATGTGTAAAAAAGTTATGTCTGTATGCTTTAAGTACTACACCTGTAGAGTGAGTTACATAGAGCATCATAGACTCTACATCATATGATCCGATCTCTTCAATTTGCGCAAGTCTTAGTTTTACGATAAACGGTAGTCTTAGCTCTTTTAAATCGAGTGCTTTATAGCGAAGATTTACATCTAAACCTTTCTCATGCACCAGTGAAAGCATTCGTCCAATACCTCTTTTTTCATCATTATCAGTTACTCTGTACTCTTTTATCGGTCTATAAAATGCAGCTGAGAGATCACGCGCAACACCACGGATACTCAGACAATCTCCTCTGTTTGCGGTTAGTTCTATCTCGATCAAATCATCATTAAAGAGAGGATTTTGATTGATTTGCTGTCCAAGTTTAAACGCTCCAATACTACTATCAAGCTCCATAATTCCACTGCCTATATCAGGCAAGCCCAACTCAGAAGAGGAGCATATCATCCCCTCAGAGTCAACTCCACGCAGTTTTACAGGTTTAATAGCCATCCCATTTGGCATCTTAGCACCGATTGTTGCAACGGCAACAATGAGTCCTGCGCGAACATTTGAAGCTCCACAAACAATCTGGCGTATTGCACTGCCAATATCTACTTTGCAAACATTAAGCTTATCGGCATCTGGATGTTTTTCACACTCTAAAATTTTTCCAAAAACTATCTTTTTAGGAACTCTATACTCACAAATACGATCTACTTCCAAACCAATAGCATTAAATGTTTTGGCAATATCTTCCATGGAGATTCCCTCAAGGTCTATCCACTCTTGTAACCAAGATCTTGTAACTATCATTGAAATTGCTCCAGTAATTTAATATCTCCTTCAAAGAGCGAACGAAGGTCTCCAATCTGATGAATTAACATTGCAAATCTCTCCACTCCAAGACCAAATGCGTAACCGCTAACATCTTTATAATTGACCGCTTCAAATACATTAGGGTCAACGATTCCGCATCCGAGTACTTCAAGCCAGCCTGTATGCGAACATACACGACACCCCTCACCTTTACAAAATACACAAGAGATATCTACTTCGGCAGAAGGTTCCGTAAACGGAAAAAACGACGGACGAAAACGCACAGCCACATCACTAAACATATATTTCAAAAAGTCCTCTAAGATAAACTTTAGATTTGCAAAAGAGACTTTTCCAACCTCATCAACCAAAAGCCCTTCAATTTGGTGAAACATCGGTGTATGCGTGAGATCATAATCACGACGAAATACGGCACCTGGAGCTATCATGCGAATAGGCGGTTTCATCTCAAGCATCGTTCTAATTTGTACAGGAGAGGTATGTGTGCGAAGAAGCATCTCATCTTTAAAGTAAAAAGTATCTTGCATATCGCGTGCCGGATGGTATTTTGGAAGATTTAGTGCTTCAAAATTGTGAAAATCATCCTCTACCATTTTTCCGGTTTTTACTGCAAAGTTCATTGATGAGAAATACTCTACAATTCTGTCCATCGTCTCCATTACCGGATGTAGTGCTCCTGCTGATGAAGAGGTGCTAAACATGGAGACATCAATAGCTTCTGCTTTCATAGCCTCTTTAAGTGCTTCTGTCTCAAGCGCTATTTTCTTCGCTGTAAATTCATTCATCAAATTTTGTTTGTGCGCATTGAGATCTTTTGCAAATTGTGCTTTTTGCTCATTTGGAACATCTTTCATCTTAGCAAACTCGGTTGCTAAGAGACCTCTCTTTCCAAACAGTGCAATGCGTACCTCTTCTAACGCATCAATATTTATTGCTTTGTTTATTTTATTGTACCACTCTTTCAATTGAGAGTCTCCATAATTGTAAAATTTTAAAAAGATTATAGCAAATATAATTTATAAACAGCTTCATTTATCGTATTATGTGCTACAATAAGTTAAAAAAGAAGGAAAATGATATGTGTCTATTCTGTAAGATAGTAAACAAAGAGATACCTGCAAATATCATTGCAGAAGATGAAAAATTTTTAGCATTTCACGACATTAACCCAAAGGCACCTGTGCATATTTTGACTATTCCCAAAGTTCATTTTGAGAGTTTTAATGAAGTAGCACCGGAGACGATGGCAGGAGTGACAACATTTATTCAAAAAGTAGCACAGGAGACAAAAATAGATGAGAGTGGATACAGAATCATTACAAATATCGGCGAAGATGGTGGTCAAGAAGTAAAACACCTCCATTTTCATATCCTTGGAGGGGCAAAACTTACTTCTTGTTTTGTAGATAATTCTTAAAATATTGCAGCTGTTCTTCTGTTCTTCCTTGTGATGTTCCACCCTGTGATGTTCTTGCATTCATAGAGTGGCGAAGTCCGAGATACTCCACAACATCTTCATTGATACGCTCATCTATCTCTTTTAAATATTTAAATTCTATTTCTGAGAGATCTACACCAAGCTCTTCGCCTTTTGCTACTGCACGACCTGTAATAAAATGTGCTTCACGGAAAGGAATATTACATTTCTCAACTAGATAGTCGGCTAGATCTGTAGCACTCAAATGCCCTATTGTACAGGCATTTTCCATATTATCTACTTTTACTTGCATTGTCTTGATTGCTTCTTTTAAAATCTCCAAGGAGACCTCAGCAGTCTCTACCGCATCAAAGACGCCCTCTTTATCCTCTTGTGTATCTTTATTGTATGCCAGCGGCAGACCCTTCATAACCGTTAAGAGCCCTATGAGTTCACCATAGACACGACCGGTTTTCCCGCGTAAAAGTTCTGGTACATCCGGGTTTTTCTTTTGTGGCATAATTGAGCTTCCTGTTGCATACTCATCTGAGAGTTCAATAAAACCATACTCATAACTGCTCCACATTACAAGCTCTTCTGATAGTCGTGAAATATGCATCATCATTACGGAGATGTTAAAAAGAATTTCTAGAGCAAAATCTCTATCGCTAACCGTATCTAAACAATTCACACTGACACTATCAAAACCTAAAAGCTCTGCGGTATATTCACGGTCAATATTATGCGGTGTTCCTGCAAGTGCTGCGCATCCAAGCGGAGAGATATTATTTCTCTTGCGTGAGCTCTCAAATCGTTCGATATCACGCTTGAACATTGATAGATATGCACCTAAATGAAACCCAAAATTAATCGGTTGTGCATGTTGGAGATGTGTCATTCCGGGAATGAGCGTATCGGTATGTTTCTCTGCTACAACCAATATCTCCTGCATAAGTCTCTTGATGGCATCTGCAATTTTACTGTTTTTTCTAAGAACATAACGACGAAAATCAACCGCTACCTGATCGTTTCTACTTCTTGCGGTATGGAGTTTTTTACCTGTATCGCCAATGATCTGCGTGAGACGCTTCTCGATACCCATATGCAAATCTTCATCAGATATCTTCCACTCAAACTCCCCCGACTCTATCTCGTTTTTTACCTGGGTAAGACCATCTCGAATCTGCTTAAGCTCCTCTTGCGTGAGGATACCCTGTTTTGCAAGCATCTGTGCATGTGCCAATGAGCCTTCAATATCTTCACGATAGAGTTTTCTATCATACATAATTGAAGCATTAAACTTATCTAAAAGATTTGAAGCACCTGCACTAAAACGACCTGACCACATTTTTTCCATTGTTATATCCTTAGGATTAAGAGTTCGATATTTTATCGAAAAAGAGAGATTTTACAAAGAGTTGGGGCAGATGTTTTGTTTTTTAGATCCGCAAGTAGCTCCTATAATTGAAACTTCTCAAAAAGTGTATCATCAAAATCCCATATACCTTTTTTCTTTAGATTGTCTATAACTTCCTGCGTGCAATCAACATCATCTGGCCATTCTCTTGCAAAGCCGTCAAGTGCATTTTTATTTGTGCCGTCCACGCCTACGAGCAAACCTGAGACAAAAATATCACGCTGTGCATCAATATTGTTTGTAACACGCCACACAAGCATATATGCATTACGAATATCATTTTTCTTTGCATCTACAAAAACAACAATACGCATATGTGGCGAGAGCGAAAGAAGTGCATCAAAATACTCTCTGACACTCCTGCTCTTCTTTACGGCTATAACAATAATAGGATTTTTTGTTCGACACATAAATTGATGCAGATCAACTACATCCGGGATCAACTCTTTGACTTTTTCCAAAAGCTCTGCATCGTCTAAAAGTCGTGGTGCTTCGGCACTGTTTGTTGCAGTCGCATCAATTCCAAGCTTACCTCCAACTAGCGTCTCTGGAGAAGAGTGGTCAAGTGCATCAAGTATGCCCTCGGTAATAAACATAGATTTTGGTGTAAATCTATCAAGAACATAAGTCGCAAATGCTTCATAATTCTCCAGCCTTGGAGCATTCTCATTGACAAAGATGGCATGTTTTACAAAACTCATCTGTCCAGCACCCCAAAAAGCGTGCATAAACTGTTTTGCATGCCCTTTGTAAAGCGGTTGCATCTTAGCAAGAATTAGATTATGAAAACCTGCATTTTCCGGCATATGATAATCAAGCAGATCCGGTGTAGTAGTTTTTAAAAGCGGAAAAAAAATCTTTCCTGTTGCCCAGCCCATATATTTATCTTCCAAAGGTGGTTTTCCTACAACAGTTGCCAAAAATGTACGCTCTTTTTTCATAGTAATAGCAGATACTTCCATCACAGGATATGGCTCTTGTAGAGTATAGTATCCAGTATGATCACCAAAAGGACCTTCCATTTTGAGTCTGTTTGGATCAACCCAACCCTCTATGACATAATCAACATCTTTAGGAGTATAGAGTGGTGTAGTGAGCGACTTTACAAGTTGTGCGGGAGTCTTTGTAATAAGCCCATACATAAGCAGTTCATTAACACCGTAAGGAAGTGGTGCAGTTGCACACCATGTATAAAGAGGGTTACCGCCGATTGCGATAGAGACAGGCATCTTCTTGCCTGCTTTTTGATACTGATCAAAAAAGTGTGAAGAGTCTTTGTGGATCTGCCAGTGCATTCCCAAATGATTTTTATCATAAACCTGCAGTCTATACATTCCAAGATTTACCATTGCACCATCAAGACTCTGCGTATAGACCTGTCCCATAGTAATAAATGCTCCACCATCTTGTTCCCATGTTGTCAGAATCGGCATTTTATAAAGATCAACTTCATCGTCAAGATATTTTATCTGCTGACACTCTCCCTTGCCCTTAAGGCGTTTAGGGAAAATATTTTTAAGTAAAAAAAGTTCGCTTGCCATCGAAATTTTCTCCACTATTCCTGCGGGGGATTTCATATGAAGCAGTTTTGTAATCTCATCAGCAACAGACTCTATCGTTCTGCCAAAAAGAAGCTCACAACGCTTATAGGAGCCAAAGATATTCATCAACACCGGCTCTTCAAACTTTCTTCCCGTTTTTTTATCAATAACATTTG
>JANEIH010000086.1 GCA_024513425.1 Sulfurimonas sp.
TTATATACTTGTTTTTTCTAAATCTATCTTTTATTTTCTATAGTATGATGCAGCCTTCTTAGCTTCATCAAACATAAAATCCAAAGCCTTATGCTCCACAAAACTCTGTAAAATTTGGGAACGAAACTCTTTTTCACTCTGTTTCTCTTTGGCACAAACAAATGACCATGGCAAGACGATAGCATCTTTTATAAGATCAGCCACATCCTCATTTCTCTTGATAATTACATCAACTTTTACAACTAATATATCACAATATAACTCAAATGGGGTTTTATGATTTTTTGATTACTGTTTTTATGGTGCGAAAGATTAAAAAATTCTATAGTATAATTCGACAAAAAATTACAAAGGTTAAAGATGTCAGTATATGTTTTTGGACACAAAAATCCAGATAGCGATTCTATTGTTGGTGCAATAGCACTTTCATATCTTAAAAATCAGATAGAAACTGAAGAGTATATTCCTGTAAAGCAGGGAGATATTTCTGCTGAGACCGCATTTATTTTAGAGAAATTTAGATATGCAGATAAGGAGCCGGCTTTAAAAATTTCTGTAGCAGGCGAGAGGGTTTATCTTGTGGATTCTACCGATAAACCACACTTCCAAGATGATATTGATGAGGCAACTATTGTTGGTATTGTTGATCACCATAAACTTGGTGATATTAGCACATCTACACCGCTTGAAGCATGGATAAGACCGATCGGATCATCAAATACGGTTATTTATGAGATGTATAGATACTATGGTGTTGCTATACCAAAAGAGATAGCAGGAATGATGATGCTTGCAATTTTAAGCGACACCGTTATCTTTAAATCACCAACATGCACAAAGGCAGACACGCAGGCTGTAAAGGAGCTAGCTAAAATTGCGGGCATAGAAGATTATAAACAACTTGCGATGGAGATGTTTATTGCAAAATCTGCAGTCAATGGTGCATCTGCGCGTGATTTGAATACACGCGATCATAAAGAGTTCAATATGAACGGTACAAAAGTAGGTATCGGTCAGCTTGAGATGATCGATATTGCACTCCTAGAGCCATACGAAGATGAGCTTTTAGAAGATATGAAAAAGATGAAAGAGGAGGGTGATCTACATACTGTTCTTACTCTTTTGACAGATATTATAAAGGAGGGCTCAAAGCTCCTTGTAGTATCAGATGATATAAGCAAAATAGAAGATGCTTTTAATGTAAAGCTAGAAAATAACAGAGCATGGCTCAAGGGTGTTCTTAGTCGTAAAAAACAGGTCGTTCCTTTCATTCAGTCACAATTCTAAAAGAAAAAATAGCAAGGGATATTAACTGCTTAAATCAAATCACCTCCTTGCATTGCGTGAGGAGAATTTTGATATATAAAGAAATTTATGTAAGATTTTGAATGTCTCGAAATTACTTCCTCGCATTGCGTGAGGAGAATAACCTAAAGTGGTTATATTTAAAAAAAGAGTATAATCTGCTTTCTCTTAACTTTTTCTAAAATTTTTATTTAGTTGTTTACATTTTTGCTCTTTGTTTGTGGCATCTAGTTTCAATTTTTCTCTAGCTTCAAACTGTCCATAGCCGACATTTGTTTTTGCTCCCATACCATGATATTGTAAAAGTTCAAAAAAGAGTGTAAGCTTTTCATCGGCACTCACCTCCACGCCATCAATGTTTGAATGATGCAGCTCAAATGAAAACTCAAAAGTTATTCCCCCGCATATTTTTATGATTTTGAGAGGTATAGGATTTTTTAGAGCCTCTTTATGCGGTGTTATGTAATCCGACTTAATTAAAAAAATGGGTGCATTATTTTCTACTTTTTCTTATAATTCACCAAGTAATAATCTACTAAATTTAGCTTCAAACTTTTACTCAATCCACGATGTAAACTAATCATATTTTTCATGTGAGAGAACACACCACCTTCAAGTGCATTTGTAGTATTTGAAATTGATAAATGCTTATAATTTTTATAGGTAAAAAGATAGGGTAAATTTGTTCTCAAACTTCTGTATGCAGCTCTAATTCTTGGATGAGTATAATGTAATTCTCCAGTAGTGGAAGATATAGATTTTTCTTCTAAAAAGTCCTTGTATATTTCGTACCAGGCATCTAACTTTTGAGTAAAGTTTTTTTCTGTAGTTTGAGTGAGTCTTGAAACTATTCTCTTGAGATCCTTACCGGCTTCAAGTTTAGGTCTCATGGTAATATAACGCTGTACAATCTTTTTTGATGGAAGTGACACATTTGTATTGGAATATCTTTAAAAGCCTTATGTAGCCCTCTCTTTCCATCAAGAGTTACACTTTGGACAGTATGGACAAGTGCTATTAACTCATCTTTTAAATATTTA
>JANEIH010000025.1 GCA_024513425.1 Sulfurimonas sp.
AATTCAGCAAAATATGTTGCTCAAAAATATAAATTTCAAAGTGACTAGGAGGTATCTATGGGTAATAGTTCTTATAGGTGTATTTGTGGTAAATTGTTAAGTTGGCCGGAAGTAAGGTTTTGTAGAGCACATAAAGATTGGTTTAATAGTAACTTGTATTGCATGAGTTGCCAATCAAAGTATAAAAAGTAGATTTTACAATAAAATACCATGACAACTCTAAAAAGTTAGTAACATTAGTTCTTAGAAATGACAATAGATCTCATTTACAAGAATAAAAGTTACAAGAAAGAGGATTGATATTTGTCATAAATTCTTAAAATATCCCGTTAAAGCTCTGGTACATACTCATCTATTTTTACCATAGAACTTACTATCTCATTAAAAAGCAGTGTTGGGTAGGCTGTTCTGTATTGGTAGAGGAACTTGTTTTTTTTGAGTGTTTTTAAAATTGCCGTGTTGTAGTAGTTGGCATTAGAGCACTTTCCAAGAAAAAGGAATGAGAAGAGTAGTTTAAGGTGTGGATTCTCAAATGTCTCATGAGGCTGTGCTAAAAATGTAAAACCATATTTTTGCAGATTGGCAAAAGAGAGCATATAAAGAAGAAAATCTTCAAACTGTGTATAAAAACCATTGAGATTTTCGATATCATGAAAAAAATAGTAATAATCATCAAGGAGTTCTTGCTTTGAGATTATTTTTGAAAGTTTACTTCTTTCGTCTCTCTTTTTTGCAAAATATTTTGGATCAACTGCCATATAGATATGTCTCTTTTCTGCAACAAGATTACAAAAAACATTATCAAAAGCTTCGCTCTCTTCAAAGCGGATATAGTTGAAATGCTTATCTTTATAGCGGAGTTCAACATCATCTTCATGAGAATTTGCAAAGTCCATATAGAGTGTTGGAACTTCATTATCAATAACATAGTTTCGTATCTTGCATGCAAGATTTGTTTTCCCTGAACCCTGTTCTCCCAAGATTAGCGTATTGTGACAAAGTATTCTCTCTTCAAGTTTTAATTCATCAATCGTATCAAGATATTTTCCAATAGTATCTCTCATAGTTATTTCCTTAAATTGTTTTTTATTCATTATATCTTTTTGATAGTAGAGCCACTTGCAGATTCCAAAATAACCCATAATTTAAGCTAAATTAAATTTATAAAAAGCCTTTTTATAGAAATTATTATACCTAAAATCTCTTCAAGCTTATCTAAAATTTGAGTAAAAAATTTTACTCTATTTTTTTAATTTTACTCTTTGTGAATGTGTAATAGCTACAGCCATAGCATCTGTGATATCAAACGATTTTATCTCTTTTCTTATACCTAACAGTCGCTTAACCATAAAGGCAACCTGCTCTTTTTGTGCTTTTGCTTTACCTGTGAGTGCTTTTTTCACCTGTAGAGCAGTATATTCATGAAACTGCCCAAATTCTTGAAGCAACTTTAACATAATTGATCCTCGAAACTGTGCTAATTTTATCGTAGTTGCCGGATTATGTGCATAAAAGATATCTTCCATTGCCACCTCATCTATTGAATGCTTTGAAAAAATCATCTCTATTCCTTCTACCATCTGTGGTATTTGAAACTGCAAATTTTCAGCTTTCATCTTAATAAGTCCAGCTTCGATAAGAGCTATTTTTCCATTTTGTAATGATATCAATGCATATCCAAGATTTCTTGTTCCCGGATCTATTCCTAAAATTGTCATAATCTCATTATAGCAAAAATATTCACTTATAAGAATTCTCTGCTATTCACATCTTTTTAACCAAAAATTATGGATTTGTAGAGTACTATTCACATATAAATGAATAGACAAGGTTTTTATGTGAATATAGGTCAAGAAGTTTTAAAAGCTCTAAAAGATGAAGTAACAGAGATAGAATATAACCGTTATATCAAACATCTTACATATGACAGTAAAAAATCTACAGGTGATTTGGCAATTTTTTATACACCAAATGCACTTGTTGTAAATTGGATCAAAAATAGATACAAAGATAAAATAACCTACCTTTTTGAAGTAAAAAATGGCTCAAAAGTTACAGTTCAAATTACACTAAAAAATTCTATTGAAAAAAGAAAGAGTAGAAAAGTAGCAGAAATTAAACAAAGTTCTTCACTTCTAAACCCCTCACACTCTTTTGATAACTTTATGGTAGGTGGATCCAATCAATTTGCCTATGCAGCAGTAAAGAGTGCTAGTGAAAATCCTGGAAAAGTTTACAACCCTCTCTTTATCTATGGTGGTGTCGGTCTTGGAAAAACCCACTTAATGCAAGCAGCAGGAAATGTACTCCAAAATGCAGGTAAAGTTGTTATCTATACAACGGTGGAACAATTTCTAAATGATTTTATCCGTCATGTTCGTAACAAAATAATGGAGCGTTTTCAAGAGAAGTACCGCAAGTGTGATGTACTGCTTATTGATGATATTCAATTTCTTTCAAACAGAGAAGGGATCCAAGAGGAGTTTTTCCACACTTTTGAAGCACTCAAAGGCACAGGAAAACAGATAATACTCACAGCAGATAAACATCCTAAAAAAATAGGTGGCCTTGAAGCAAGATTACAAAGCCGTTTTGAGTGGGGATTAGTTGCAGATATTCAACCACCGGAATTAGAGACAAAAATTGCCATTATCAAGAAAAAATGTGAAATAAACAAAGTAAAACTCTCTGAAGATATCATCAATTATATTGCAACAGTTATTGAGAGTAATGTGCGTGAGATAGAGGGAATTTTATCAAAACTTCATGCCTATTCACAACTAATGCATGTTGATATTGATCTGGAATTTACAAAAAATGTCTTAAAAGATCAAATAAATGAAAACCGTGAAAATCTTACAATGGATAAAATCACACAAGTTGTTGCAAAAGATTTAAATATCAAACCAAGTGAGATTCGTTCCAAAGGGCGTAGTAAAAATATAGTCTATGCACGCCGTATCTCTATCTATATCTGCCGTGAACTAACACAAAACACTATGCCACAACTTGCACAATACTTTGGTATGAAAGATCATACTGCTATCAGTCATACCATCAAAAAAATCAATAATTTTATTAAAGATGATGAGGACTTCAGAGTAAAAATAGAAGAGTTAACAAACAAAATAACAACTTCTTCTTAAGTTTCGTCACAAAAAGTTTAAAAAAAAAGATATAATTGTAAAGGTGAATAGATGTGAAAGCCACTTCAGTGCTTTATCACATCAAAAAGTATGCTGTATAAAGAGTTTAAATAGAGTTTTCACCTATTCACTCTCTCTACTACTACATACTAAAATTATTAAATATAATAGGGATTTAAAAATGAAGATTACTATAGCTAAATCAGTCATAGAAAATATCTTAATTCACGCAGGACCTTTTTTAGAAAAAAAAGATACTTCACAAATCACTTCTCATGTCTATCTAAATATTAGTAACTCAAAATTAACCGTTAACGCAACTGATTATGAGATAGGGTTTTGTGTGTCTACTGACAATATTTCAATTATTGAAGAAGGTACTGTTACTGCTAATGGTAAAAAGTTTCTTGATATTGTTAGAATTTTAAAAGATGGAAATATAAATCTTGAAGTTATTAAAGATACACTCTATATTTCACAAGGGAGTTCAAATTTCAAATTACCAACATTTGACCACAATGAATTTCCTGAATTTCCTAGTTATGAAGATAAAGCACGCATCTCTATCAAATCACATACACTTATAAAATCACTCAAGAAAATCACACCGGCAATTGACACAAATAATACTAAATTTGAACTCAATGGTGCACTCATTGATATTCAAGCTAATCTTATCAATTTTGCTTCAACAGATACAAGAAGATTAGCTGTTATAACTGTGGATAATAAAAGTGATAAAGAGCTCTCTATTATTATTCCTAAAAAAGCTATTATTGAGATCCAAAAGCTCTTTTTTGATAACATTGAGCTCTATTATGATGAAACAAATCTTATAATCCACTCTGAACAATATACATTCTTCACAAAACCCATCAATGGTAAGTTTCCAGAGTATTCGCGTATTATTCCAAAAGAGATAGAACATAACCTACTGCTTCCAAAAGCTACAATGATTGATGCACTTAAACAAGTTACAACAATTTCGACAGATGTAAAAATATCGTTTTTAAATGATACAATCACATTTGAGAGTTTAAGTGATGATAATATTGAAGCAAAAACAGAAATAATTCATCCTACAAATTTTAGTGAAACTTTCTCAATAGCAATTAATTCTAAATACTTGTTAGACTTTTTAAATTCTATTGATTCTTCGGAATTTACCATAGGTTTAAATGAAAGAAATCTTCCATTTATTCTTCGTGATGAAAACTTCATTACAGTTGTTATGCCAATAGTTATTTAGACTATTGGTAACTCTTTTTAAATCAATTTTTACATATCAAACTTCTTTTTATATTAATTTAGATAAAATATCTTTAATTATGTCATTATGGCAATAAATGGAGTCTATTGATGGAACAAAATTACGGCGCAAGTAATATTAAAGTCCTTAAAGGTTTAGAAGCAGTTCGTAAACGTCCTGGTATGTATATTGGAGATACCGGACATCGTGGTCTTCACCACCTAGTATATGAAGTTATTGATAACTCAATCGATGAAGCTATGGCAGGTTATTGTAATACAATCACAGTAACAGTAACAAAAGAGGGTTCTTGTATAGTCAGTGATAATGGTCGTGGTATTCCGACAGATATGCACCCAACTGAAAATATGAGTGCAGCAACTGTTGTTTTAACAGTTCTTCATGCCGGCGGTAAGTTTGACAAAGATACTTATAAAGTTTCTGGTGGACTACACGGAGTCGGTGTATCTGTTGTAAATGCTCTTTCGTCTGATTTAAATATGACAATTTATCGTGATGGTAAAATTCATCAACAATCTTTTAAAATGGGTATTCCCCAAGGTCCACTTGAAATTATAAAAAATACAAGAAAAACAGGAACAACAATCGAGTTTTTCCCTGATCCTTCTATCTTTACCGAAACGGTAACTTTTGAGTATGAGTATCTAGCGCGTCGTTTTAAAGAGCTTGCATATCTAAATCCGTTTATTAGTATAAAATTTAATGATGAGCGTACAGGAAAAGAAGAAGTTTATCATTTTGAAGGTGGGATTGCCCAATATACAACTGATATGAATAAAAAACAGGTTGTTGCAAATGTTTATAGTTTCTCTGCAAAAGTTGAAGATATTGAATTTGATATTGCATTGATGTACAATGACTCTTATGAAGAGAAACTTGCATCGTTTGTTAATAACATTCGAACTCCAAATGGCGGTACGCATGAAGCTGGTTTTAGAGCAGGGCTTACACGTGTTATCTCTAATTATAATACTAAAAATGGTGCTACTAAAGAAAAAGATATAAAAATTTCCGGTGATGATGTGCGTGAAGGTCTTATTGCTATCATTTCAGCACGCATACCTGAACCACAATTTGAAGGTCAGACAAAAGGAAAATTAGGAAATACTTATGTGCGTCCTTTGGTACAAAAACAGACCTATGAGATCCTTTCAAAATACTTTGAAGAGAATCCTATCGAAGCAAAAGCAATTGTTGCAAAAGCTTTGATGGCCGCACGAGGTCGTGAAGCTGCAAAAAAAGCACGCGAAT
The DNA here is from genome assembly GCA_024513425.1 of Sulfurimonas sp. Taxonomy (GTDB): domain Bacteria; phylum Campylobacterota; class Campylobacteria; order Campylobacterales; family Sulfurimonadaceae; genus Sulfurimonas. The sequence goes on from JANEIH010000025.1 coordinate 5,668, forward strand.
TAACACGCAGAAAAGATAACATGACAGTAGGAACACTTCCTGGTAAACTTGCAGATTGTCAAAGTAAAGATGCTTCTATTTGTGAACTTTACCTAGTGGAAGGGGACTCTGCGGGTGGTTCTGCAAAGATGGGACGAGATCGTGTTTTTCAGGCGATTTTACCACTAAAAGGTAAGATTTTAAATGTTGAAAAAGCACGTCTTGAAAAGATTTTAAAATCTGATGAAATTACAAATATGATTACAGCTATGGGCTGTGGAATCGGTGAAGAGTATAAGGAGGAGAAACTTCGTTATCATAAAATCATCATCATGACCGATGCCGATGTTGATGGAAGCCACATTCAAACGCTTCTACTCACATTCTTCTTCCGTTATTTCCGCGATATTATAGAAAAAGGATATCTCTACCTTGCACAACCACCTCTTTACCGTTATGCAAAGGGTAAGAAAAAAGAGATCTATTTTAAAGATGATAGAGCAATGAATGATTATCTTATTAATAACGGTGTAGAATTTTTGGAAGTTGATGGTATTGGACATGATGATCTTGTGGCTTACTTTAAAATGGTTGATCACTATGCTACTTCACTTGAAGCTTTGGAGCGTCGTTATTCACTTGTAAAACTCATTCGTCACTTTGTGGAAAATCCTGATATTATTTCACTGAACGCTTCATCAATATTTAAAGAGAGTAAGAAATTTTTAGATTTTATCGATAACAATATTTTAACACATACTATTAATGAAGAGACAAATGAAGTTCATCTGTTTGTTCAGACTGATGGTGGTATGGAAGAGTTACTTATCAATGATGAACTTTTTGCTGCGCCACACTTTGAAGAAGCAAGTTTTGTCTATAGAAAGATTAAAGAGTGGAATGTCTCTTTTGATAAAGATTTCATTGAAACTCTTGAAGATGTCAAAGAGTATGCGAAAAAAGGTGCATATATCCAACGCTATAAAGGTCTTGGTGAGATGAATCCCGAACAACTTTGGGAAACTACAATGAACCCTGAAAACCGTGTGCTTTTACAGATTAATATAGAAGATGCTGCAGCAGCTTCTGATGCATTTACACTTTTTATGGGTGATGAGGTTGAGCCTCGCCGTAACTATATTGAGACACACGCAAAAGATGTGAAACATTTAGATGTTTAGTTTTCGCGTGATCCCGGTTTAATAGCTTCACTGCCATCTTTACAAAAAGGACACGCATTTGGAGTGTACATTTCAAATGTAAAGTCAGCAAGTGCAAAAAATGGAATATCTTGTGGAAGTTTACAGTTTGTTTTTGTTTCAATATCACTGCCTTTTCTGTGACAAAAACCACGATTTGCTAGTGCTGCCACACCAACAATCTCACCACCAAGCTCTTTTACAACAGTTGCTGCTTCCATAGCGCTTCCACCTGTTGTAATGATATCTTCACACATAAGCACTTTTTCACCTGGTTTTATCTCAAAACCTCGACGAATAGTCATTTTACCATCAACGCGTTCGGCAAAGATAGAACGAACATTAAGGGCAGTTGCTAATGCAAAACCGGCAATGAGTCCACCGAGTGCAGGGGCACATATAGTATCAATCTCTAACCCACTCTCTTTTATCTGTGTTGCTAGTTTATCGGCCAAAAACTTTGCAGTTTTTGGGTCTTCTAAGACTTTTGCAGATTGAAGATAAAACTGTGAGTGATTTCCGGAACTGAGTTTGAAATGCCCCTCCAAAAGAGCATCCGCATTTATATATATCTGTTTAATATTCACGCAATTAAACCTTAAGTATTTCAGCTTCTTTATCTTTTAAGATGCTGTCTATTTTTGCAATATATTTATCTGTGATTTTTTGGATGTTATCTTGAGCAGATTTAGACTCATCTTGCGTGATCTCTTTCTCTTTCTCAAGTTTTTTCACTTTGTCATTTGCATCGCGTCTGTCATTTCTGATAGATACTTTTGCTTTTTCACCCATTCCCTTCATCTGTTTTACAACTTCTTGGCGTTGCTCAACTGTCATTGGAGGGAAGAAAAGTTTAATTTGATCACCATCATTATTTGGATTTACGCCAATATTTGCAGCTTGAATTGCCGTTTCAATATCTCCAAGAAGATTTTTTTCCCATGGGTTGATAACAATAGTTGTTGCATCTGTCGCAATAACAGAACCAACCTGATCAAGTGGTGTTAGAGTACCATAGTAATCGATTTTTACATTATCTAAAACAGAAGTGGTAACTTTTCCGGTTCTTAGTGTTTTGAACTCTCTTTGCATGTGTTCAATAGCACTTTGCATCTTTGTTTCACATTCATTAAATATCTCTTGTGACATACTCTTTTTTCCTATTTTGAACTATTTTCTTCTTTGGTAACAGGTGCTACCGCCGGCAGTACAGGTGCAGCAACATTTGTATCCTCTACAACCTCATCTACAACTGAAGATTGCGAAGCTTGTGAGTACATGTAACCTAAGGCGATTGTATTGATAATAAATAAAAATCCAATCGTAAAAGTAGCTTTAGCAAGAAAGCTGTTTGGACCTTTTGCACCAAAGACAGATTCATTAGATCCGCTGTACGCGCCAAGACCGATACTTGAGCTTTTTTGTAAAAGCACAGCGATTACCAAGATAATAACGAATACGATTTGAACAATAAGTAAAAGACTTGTAGTCATATATATTTCCTATAATAAAGTGGCGAATTATATCTAAAAAAACTTATATTATCAAACCGATGCAATTTACCCCAATAATTCCATACCAAATTAGACAACAAGCTTGATTACTCTATAATTAGGTATCTTCAAGCGAAAAAGACACACCTAAAACTTTCACCTATCGGGTGCGACTTTTTCAATTATAACGGTTGAATTATGACACAAACAATATTAAATTTCAAACTACAATCCACAAATGAGAGATTAACTTCAAGAACAGGAGTTGGAATGTCCCCTAAAAACTAGACAAAAACTAATTCAATAATTTAGCTACAAAAAATTATTCAAATAGGAGAGTTATGCTCAAAAACTAGGAATTCTACTCAAGAATTTCAAAATATAATACAAATGGAGTCAACAATATATAAAGTATAATTTTATAGCCTTCTTAGGTGCTTCTAGATTCAAAAAAAGATATATTTTTATGAATTTGGAGGTGTGGGAAATGTTACGGAATTATTGGGGAATTTAGGATATAATTACATTATTAATATAAGTTGGAGGAAAAATGAAAAATTTAAAAATAATAGTATCTATTTTGATAGTGGCAATAGTGATTTTATTTTTTTTCATCTCCAATAACAATACAAAACCGACTCTTAAAAAACCGATAGTTGCAATTAGTACTTTTTCGCTTTATGATATTGTCAAACATATTGCCGGAGATACGGTAGAGAGTGTAAATATCTTGCCTTTTGGTGTTGATCCGCACAGTTTTGAACCGACACCGCAACTTATGGCTAAGATTGAAAAGAGTGCTTTGGTTATTTATAGTGGAGCAGGGCTTGAGCCATGGGTGCAAGGGTACCATTTTAATGCCAAAGCGATAGATATCAGTAAGTATGTAAGACTTCGCAAACTTGATGCCGATGAACATGGCACACATAATACTACAGACCCACACTATTGGCTTGATTTTTCAAATATGAAGATAGCTGCTGATGTTATTACAAAAGCCCTTGTAGAGTTGTCACCGCAAAATAGAGCATTGTATGAGCTAAATCAAAAAAGATATAACACAATGCTAGAAAAACTTGACAGTGCGTATAAAGAGAGACTCTCCTCTTGCAGAGCCGACACTGTAGTAATAAGTCATAATGCACTTGGGTATCTCTCACGCAACTACGAGTTTCATATAGAAGCGTTGACGGGACTCTCTCCCGAAGCTGAGCCGAGTGCAAAAGATGTAGTAAAAATTATGGATGATATAAAAAAAGAGGGAGTAACAACGATCTTTTTTGAACATTTTGTTAATGATAAAGTAATTAAGCGAATAGCAAAAGATACAGATATCAATATTGATGTTTTTCAAGTACTTGGCAATATTACAAAAGATGAGGCACAGCAACATCTTACATATGAAGATATTATGCAACAAAATTTAGAAAAACTCTCTAAGGCTCTTGTGTGCAACTAAAGTTCAAAGTTCCTATCTTTGATATAAAAAATCTCAGTTTTATTGTACATGGACAGACAATCCTACAACATATTACATTTCAAATTTTTCATGGTGAATATATCGCCATTATCGGTCCAAACGGTGGTGGCAAGACAACACTCATTCGTATGCTTTTAGGACTTGAAAAGCCAACAAGCGGAGAGATTCGTATCTTTGGAAAGAGATTTAAGGATTTTAAGGAGTGGCATAAGATTGGCTATGTGCCACAACGCGCATCTCATGTTGATGCAAACTTTCCAGCAACAGTTGAAGATATTGTCAAGATGGGACGCATTACTAAAAGAGGTCTCTTTGCCGTAATGAGCCAAGAAGACAAGGCAATGGTTTATGATGCAATGGCAAAGATGGATATTCTTGATTTAAAAGACAAAATGGTCGGAAGACTCTCCGGTGGTCAGCGTCAGCAGGTGATGATAGCGCGTGCTTTGGCGTCGTCGCCGGAGATTTTAATTCTAGATGAGCCAAATACAGGAGTGGATGTAAAATCACAACAGCGATTTTATAAACTTCTTGCAAAACTAAAAAAAGAAGAGGGTATCACTATTTTATTTATTACACATGATATTGGAGTGATCGCAGATGATATTGGCAGACTCTTTACTATTAATCAAAAAGCAACTATCTGTAACAACCCCAAAGAGGTGCTCTCTTGTGAAGAGATGTCAGAGCTTTATGGAATCGAAGCACATCTTATCCATAATCACAGACACGAGCATTAGAGCGGTCTTATGTTAGAGATGTTTGAATATGAGTTTATGCAACGAGCCTTTATTGCAGGTATCTTTATTGCTACCTTAGCATCACTAAGCGGTACCTTTATTGTTTTACGCAGATATTCACTTATTAGTGAGACACTTGCACACTCTGCACTTGTTGGTGTAGCAGTAGGTCTAGTTGCCGGGTACAATCCTCTTTGGATAGCTGTTGTTGTTGCTATCGTCTCTGCATGGCTTATAGAGTATTTGCGAAGTTCTTTTGCTCTTTATTCTGATGCGATTTTGGCTATTTTACTCTCAGGTTCCCTTGCTGTTGCAGTTATTATTGTTTCACTAGGTGGAGCATTTAATAACTCTCTCTTCTCTTATCTCTTTGGTTCTATTTTATCTATCAGTGACAGCGATGTGATGACGATTATTATCTTTGGCTCCCTATCTTTACTTTTTTTACTACTTTTTTCAAAGGAGCTCTATTTTATAGCCTATGATGAAGAGGTAGCAAAGACAAGTGGCGTGAAGGTCAAGTCTTTAAACTTCTTACTAGTTACAGTTGTAGCTATCATCATTGCTCTCTCTATCCGTGTGGTAGGCTCACTGCTTATTGGTGCACTGATGGTGATTCCGACTGTTGCGGCACTGCAATATAGAGTAGGCTTTCGTGCTACGATGTTGCTATCACTCTTTTTTGCTCTTTTTAGTGTTGTATTTGGTATGATGCTCTCATATTACTTTTCACTACCTTCTGGAGCGACTATCGTGCTTGCTGTTATTACTATCTTTATTATTTCACTCTTTATCAACAATAAATGAAAGTAAGTTCAGAGTTTTCAAAGCACGCTGTAGACTATGGCTGTTACAATGTGATTCAAAATAGAGTTGTGGAAAAACTACTCTCTTTTGTTCAAGCAAAACCAAAAAATATTTTAGATTTAGGCTGCGGCAGCGGTGCAGTTTTAAAAAAAATAGAGTGGAAACTGCACCATTTTGTAGGTGTTGATTTTGCTCTAGGAATGCTTGAGTTACATCCAAAAGGCAAATATATAGAGTGTATTTATGGAAATTTTAATGATGCGATGCTTTTTAAACATCTCCAAACTTACAGTTTTGACTACATTATTTCTGCTTCTGCACTGCAATGGGCTGATGATCTAGAGTGTGTATTTCAGCATATTTTAGCTTTAAATGCTCCTGTGGCACTTACTATCTTTACAGCAGGTACCTTTAAAATACTTAATGAAACAGCAAAACTCAAACCGATTTTGCACTCACGCAAAAGAGTAGAAGCTCTATGGAAGCAATATTTTCCTGATGCAAAATTTGAGGTTATTACTTATAAATTAGAGTTTGAGAGTGTCAGAGATATGTTTCGTTATATCAAAAAGAGTGGAATAAGTGGCTCACGCAGAGTACTCTCGTATAAAGATATGAAAAAACTGATGCATGCATATCCTGTGAACTATTTAGAGTTTGAAGTGGCTTTTATTGCTCACTGAGAACTATCTCTTTTTCTAGATTATAAAGCTCATAACGAATAGTTTTAAAATTTTCACTCTGTTCTATATCTTTGAGTTTAAATATCTCTTCTAAAACCCTAGCAGACTCCTCTGCCCTTTTAAAATTGCTTACTAGAATACCTGTAATGTCAGAACGTTTTTGTTCGCTTTTTATAGAGTTGCGCAATACATCATTGATACTGTCGCGATTTTTTAGGAGTTCTAGAGTTTCGTTGATTTTTATTTTGTGACGAAGTAATTTTAATTTTGATGAGAGTTCTTTGTTGTTGTCTCGATAACGCATAATGTCTTCGACAACGCGAATACCTTCTTTAAGACGGTTGAGATTGGCATCTATCACCCGATAGATTTCGGGTGGTAGAGAGCTACTCTTCATTTCCAAAGATGCCAAAAATCTGAAGTAGTGCCATAAAGATATTTAGAAAGTCTAAATAAAGAGCGATTGCACCATCGATTGGAGTTTCATACGCTCCATTCATAATATTTTGCGTATCATAAATAACTAAAATGCTAAAAAGAACCACCACTGCACCTGCAATGATAATTTGAAGCATTGGATTGCCGAGAAACATATTAAGAATTGAAAAGCCAATGACTACAAGAATGGCGATCAATAGCGGTTTTCCGTATCCTGTAAAGTCTTTTGTGCTCTTAATAGCAAAGAAGCTCATAGCACCAAAGACAACTGCAGTCATTGCAAAAGCGTTACCGACAATGACCCCGCCACCTGCCATACCTAATGTATATGCAAGAAGTGGTGCGGTGGTGACCCCTGTCATAAAAACAAAAGCAAACATAACCACAAGATTAATGCCTGGTTTATTTTTAACAAACTGTAGAGCGATTAAAAGACCTATTTCCAAGAAGAAGAGAGGCCATACCATTGATGATATAGTAGCAGCAAGAGGTATGCCCACATATGCTCCCACAGCACCTGCCATCATAGAAGCAGCAAAAAGTTTGTAAGTCTCTTTTACAAAAGATACAATTTGTGCCTCAGAACGATGTGCTGTTTCATAAGCATAAGAGCTACTTCTTGCATAGTCACGATCATAAAGTCCCATATTTTTTCCTTTTTTAAATCATTTTTATTTATTGAATTTTATACATAAAGAGTTAACGGATAGCAACACTTTAAACAGAAAAATGCCTATATAAGGAGATCTCTAAAAATCACTCTCTCTTTAATTTTTAGTTATTTAGAGATAAAAACTATTGCAATAATTATAATTATGAGTTATAATCTTGTTTAATTATTTATACTTATAGGAATCGTTATGTTAAAATATTTTGCAAAATTACAAACATTTTTAATGGTAATTAAAGAGAAAAGTTTCTCTAAAGCGTCTGCTAAATTAGGTATTTCTCAACCTGCTGTTACACAACAGATAAAATTTATCGAAGATTATCTTGATACGAAAATCGTTGAGAGAAAAAAGAATGGAATTGTACTCACTAAAGAGGGTGAAGATCTTTATCGCATTGCTCTAAGACTTGAAAAAGCGATCCAAAACTCTGAAAAAGAGCTCTTAAAAATCATCAATAAAGAGTTTACTTTTATAATGGGATCTTCTTTTGCAATCGGAAACTATGTTCTTCCTAATTATCTTGGTGAGATTAAAAAACGCATTGATAATGAAGTATTTATGAACGTCGATGTCTCTGCAAATATTATTGAACAGCTCGAAGATAAAAAGATAGATGTTGCACTGATTGAATCTCCTATATTTAAAGAAGGTATAATTTACAGAGAGTGGGTTGAAGATGAACTTGTACTTTTTTCTAATCAACCAATTAAAAAATATTTAGGTGCAGATGAGCTGCTTGAGTTTGATTGGATCTGTAGAAATGAAGACTCACATACGAGAAAACTTACTTCAGAAGCTTTTGAAGAGATCGGTGTGCAGTGCAATAGCTTCAATGTTATTGGGATACTTGCTTCTCCAACGGCGATTAAAGAGTCTATTTTGCACGCAGGTAAAACTGCTGAGCGTCCATTGGTCTCTGTTGTCTCACGCCATATTATTAAAGCAGAAGTAGAAAACGGAATACTTTTTGAAGCATGTTTGAAAAATCATAAAATCACAAGAAGCTTCTATATTGCTTATCTTAAAGAGAGAAAACATGATGCCTTTGTAGATAATGTAGTAAATTATCTTCTCTCTTTAAACAGAGTGTAAAGCTTTTATCTTTTTTTTAGAAATTTTAGATTTTCAGGATTTGCTAAAAAAGATTCCATAGAGTTTTTAACTCCTTCTCCATCGATATTTTTACTTTTTTCTTCCTCTTTCTCTCTATTTTCAACTGCTATATTTATAAAAAGAGAACTCTTATCGACAATAATTTGTAAAATATTTAGCAGAGGAACAGATACGACACTGCCAAAGTTCTCACTTCCAAAACCCGCTTCAAAGATAAGCATCTCGTTTTCAATATGCGCCGTCTCAAAAGTATAACCTTCTAGAGAGAAGAGTGTTAATGGTTGGAACTTTGTACTTATGTCATCCGGCAGTTTTGGATTAAAAGAGATATCTTCTATTTTACAGAGGATTTCAAAATTTTGCTCCTTTTGAAAAAAGAGTACTAGCAACTCTGCTATATGCTTTTTCATTATTTTTGAAAAATCTCTATCTTCTATTAAACTCTCTAGCAAATTATCTCCTCTATCTTTTTATCTGCAATTATATCAAAATCTATCATGGCATTCATTATTGCCAATTTCTCAAAACGATTCAGTGACTCTGCAAAAATATCTTCCTCTTTTAAAAAACCGCTCTCGATCAATCTTTGGCGTGTTGTACCTGCTAAAAGCGGTTTTTTTGGTGTTAGCCATAAAGCCCCATCAAAACAAGCAATATTGGCAATCGTTGTATCTGTTACAAGTCCATCTCTTACCATAAGAATATCATCACAAGCTTCTTTTTTTGCAAAAAGTCTCTCTAGGGCTTCTCTGTCGGCATATTTTTTATCATATACAATAGTATCGGACTCTATTAGTTTTAAGCTCTTTATGTTGCGTTTTTTATACTGATGATAGCTCTGCGTGAGCTCTCCATCTGTACTATATAGTACACGACAGCGATAGAGCCCCTGATGTGGCGGCCTTAAAATATCTTTGAGTTGTATAAAGTTTTCTATACCAAAAGAGCGAAGTGTCCTCTCATAGCGTTGTTGATGATACGCAAGATGGTATAGTTTGCCATCAAGAACTTTAACCGTCTCTAAAAATTCAATCTTCACTAAAAAGTTCTGTAGAGAGATATCGTTCGCCTGTATCACAAAGAATCGTTACAATCGTTTTACCGGCAAACTCTTTGCGTGAGCCTACTTGCATCGCTGCATAAACATTTGCACCCGCTGATATTCCTACCAAAAGCCCTTCTTGTTTTGCCAACATCTTCGCAGTTGCAATGGCATCTTCATTGCTCACTTTTATCACTTCTCCATAAAGTGAAGTATCTAAGATATCTGGTACAAATCCAGCTCCGATTCCCTGAATCTTATGAGGGGCTGGACTCTCTCCAGAGAGAATTGCCGAAGCCTCAGGTTCAACCGCAAAAATAGCAATTTCGGGAAGCTCTTTTTTTAGAATTGTAGATGTTCCCATTAGTGTACCGCCTGTTCCAACGGCAGCTACAAAAGCATCAAGACTACTCTCTGTATCACATAATATTTCACATGCCGTTGTAAGTCTGTGAATTTCAGGATTTGCAGGATTTTGAAACTGTTGTAAGATTACAGAATTTGGTGTAGTCTCACGCAGCTCCTCTGCTTTTGCTATAGAGCCTTTCATCCCTTTTGCTGCAGGTGTTAAAACAAGCTGTGCACCGAGTGCCTTCAAAAGATTGCGACGCTCTATGCTCATAGAGTCCGGCATCGTCAAGATTAGGCTCAAGCCTTTTGCTGCACAGATAGATGCAAGAGCAATACCGGTATTTCCACTTGTCGGCTCAATAATCGTCGTCTCTTTTTTAATTGTTCCATCTTCCATACCGCGATGTATCATATTGAAGCCTATTCTATCTTTTACCGAAGAGCTAGGGTTCATAAATTCACACTTCCCTAAAATAGTTGCACCACTCTCCTGTGAAGGAAAATTGAGTCTCACCAAAGGGGTATTTCCAATCAACTCCGATACATCATTTGCTATATTCATCCTACTACTCCTGCTATTGCGTCAATTTTTCAAATTTTACACTAAAAAGGCTATTTACACAAATTTTTATCGTTTTAATACCATTCCCCACTAAATACACGATATTTTAAACTGTTCTAAAATCCAATCATATCCAGCTAGTTTTTTCATCTTTTTAGAGTCATTCATCCACTTGGCAACTTCTTCATCAATAACAGCTTCTTGATACTCAATATTCTCAAATAATCTGTTTGCAGTACTTTTACGAACTTCACCATAAAATCTTTCAATAGGAATATCCAGCTCTCTTTACTCACTTATAAGAAAATTGCATTTATGATTTAAACTTAGGTGCAAATAATGGAAAAAATTGCAAAAATTAATGTAATTGCCAAGAGAAATGAGGATTTGGATGTAAAAGTTAAGTAGATAAAAGTAAGTTCAGTATATAATTCCTTAATAATTTTGAAGGATAAAAATGATTCAAGTAGCTCCTAGTATTTTATCTGCTGATTTTGGGAACCTTGCGTGTGATATTGAAGAGATTTGCAAGGGAGGCTGTGACATGGTTCATATTGATGTCATGGATGGTCATTTTGTGCCAAATCTGACAATCGGTCCTGTTATAGTCTCTGCTATTGCAAAAGCTGCCACAAAACCTCTTGACATTCACCTGATGGTTGAGAACAATACATTTTTTGTTGAACTTTTTGCTCCATTTAAACCTGAATATATCTCTTTTCATATAGAAGAAGAAAAACATCCACACAGACTTATTCAGAAAATTCGCTCTTACGGAATTAAGCCTGCTATTGTTTTAAATCCAAATTCAACTCCTGAAGAGCTAGAGTATATTCTAGCTGATTTGGATATGGTTCTGCTGATGAGTGTAAATCCGGGTTTTGGTGGACAATGCTTCATCGATTCTGTCATATCAAAGGTAAAGAGACTTGATGTTATGCGACAAAGACTCAATCCGAAGTGCCTTATAGAAGTTGATGGCGGAGTAAACGATAAGAACATTCAATCTTTAAAAGATGCCGGTGTCGATGTTGTTGTAGCGGGAAGCTATATATTTAAACATCAAAACCGTGCCCAAGCCATAAAAAGTCTGCAACTCTAATGCGTACAAAAATCTGTGGCATTACAAATTATGAAGACGCAATGACAGCCATAGAGGCTGGTGCGGATGCACTCGGTTTTGTTTTTTATGAAAAATCTCCTCGTTATATCTCCCCGGAAAATGCAGTAGAGATCATCAAGCAACTACCTCCTTTTGTAGAGAAAGTAGCTCTCTTTGTCAATCTTGATGCATCAACGATTGATACTATCTGCAAAACTATAGGTGCCACACTTGCACAGATTCATTTTGAAGCATCTGATGATCTCTATGTATCTTTACAAACGCCGCATATAAAAGTTGTTCGTGCAAAATCAAAAGAGGATATTTTGCTTTATAGCGATGAATACAGATTAGTTGATGCTTATTGTACAGCTTATGGCGGTGCAGGAAAATGTATCAATACAGAATGGTTTGAGGGTATAGACTGCTCAAAGATCATTCTTGCAGGTGGACTCTCACCTGACAATGTGGCATCAGTAAAAAAATTTGGCTTTTACGGTGTTGATGTTAGTAGTGGTGTAGAACTATCTTACGGGAAAAAAGATAAACAAAAAGTAAAGGATTTTATCGTTAATGCTAAGTCATAACATCACTCTTAATGCAAAAAGTATCTCCCATCTCTCCTCACGCGGACTCTCTCTTGAAGTACTCAAAGATCAGCTAGAGCACGAACTAGAACCCTCACTCGAACTTTGGCGTACTCAAGGACTTAATGTTATTAAACATCAGGGATATTATTACTTTGATACAGCATTTATTCCCATTAAAGAGGCGGAGTTTTGTATCGTCGATATTGAAACAAATGGCTCAAAAATAGAAAAACACCAGATTATAGAACTTGCTGCTGTTAAAGTAAGAGACGGCAAGATTATTGATAGATTTAAATCTTTCGTATATACAAGAGAGATAAACCCTCATATTACAGAGATAACGGGAATAAAAGCAGAAGATACAAAAGATGCTCCCCAATTAAAAGAGGTGCTTAAAGTATTTAGACTCTTTTTGGGCAATGCTATATTTGTTGCACATGATGTAAAATTTGACTATATGTTCATCTCAAAGAGTATGGAAAAAATCGGACTTAGACCACTGTTAAACAGAAGTCTTTGCTCGCTTGCATTTGCTGAGAGAACAATTGTCTCCTACAGATATGCACTCTCTTATTTAAATGATGCGCTCAAGCTCAATTCAAATGCACAACACCATCGTGCTATGAGTGATGTTTTAACAACATACAAACTCTTTTTATTATCACTGCAAAATTTAGATGAAAATATAAAAACAGTAGAAGATTTAATTCGATTTTCAAAAGAGACCAAAAGACTAAAGCGCCCTAAGTTTGATCCTCTTTTGGAAAAAAAAGAAGTGTAGTAGTTTACATTTTTTGAAGCACTTCTGGCTCGGCAAAAGCACCTGGTGCTGTAAGTTTGGCATAGCGTGCTGCCATTCTCTCTTCTTCGTTCATGGCTTTTAGCTTTCCTACCTCTTCTAGGAAATAATCAGCAATGGCAGAAGCTGCTGCTTCTTTCTCACGGTGCGCCCCAATTAACGGTTCATTGATAATATCATCAATAAGGTTCAAATCTTTCAGGTCTTGAGATGTAATTTTGAGTGCATTTGTAGCAGTTTCGACTTTTTTCGGGTCATTCCATAAGATTGCCGCACAACCCTCAGGTGAAATAACAGAAAATACTGAATAGCGCATCATTGCAAATTTGTCAGCTACACCAATAGCAAGTGCACCACCAGAACCACCTTCCCCGATTACTATTGAGATAGTAGGAATTTTGAGCCCGGCTAACTCTAAAAGGTTTCTTGCAATTGCTTCTGATTGGTTTCTCTCTTCTGCACCGATTCCCGGATATGCACCCGGAGTGTCAATCAACATCAAAAGTGGAAGATTAAACTTCTCGGCAAGTTTTGCTGCACGAAGTGCTTTATGGTATCCTTCAGGGTGTGGCATACCAAAGTTGCGTTTTAATTTATTTTTTGTTCCACGCCCTTTTTGTTCACCGATTACCACAACTTTTTCATTGCCGATGTAGCCTATATAGCAGATAATCGCAGTATCATCACGAAAGTGCCTGTCCCCATGAATCTCATACTTATCTCTCATTATAAGATTGATATAATCAAGTGCATAAGGACGGTCAAGGTGACGCGCAAGCTGTAGTTTTTGAAAGTCAGAAAGATTTTTGTAAATCTTTTCAACCTCTTTATTTAGTTTCTTTTTTAGCTCTTCAACAGCCACATAATCATGACGTACTTGTGCAGAGATGATACTTTCTTGAATAAATTTAATCTTATATTCAAAGTCTAAGTATGTAGCCAAATCAAATCCTTCTTAGATTTTTTTGAAAATAAGAACACCGTTGGTTCCACCGAAGCCAAATGAGTTGGACATAACTATATTTAAGTCAGCTTTTCTTGCACCTTCTGTAACATAGTCGAGATCACAGTTTTCATCAGGAATCTCATAATTGATCGTTGGGGGAATGAGACCATCTCTCATGGACATGAGGCATGTAACAGCCTCAATGCCACCTGCAGCACCAAGGCAGTGACCAATCTGTCCCTTGATAGAACTCATTGGAGGACAGTTTTCTTTACCACCAAATAGCTCTTTTGCTGCCAATGTTTCGTTCTTATCATTAATAGATGTTGAGGTGCCGTGTGCATTTACATAGTCAATCTTTGGTTTACCGGCCATTTTGTATGCTGCTTTCATAGCGCGTGCGGGACCATCAAGACTTGGAGTAGTAATGTGATTTGCATCTCCACTTTCACCAAAACCGATAATCTCACCATAGATCTTAGCACCACGCGCCACTGCATCGTCATATGTTTCAAGAACAAGTGCTGCTGCACCCTCACCCATAACAAAACCGTCACGATCTGCATCAAATGGACGAGATGCATGTTTTGGATCATCATTTCTAGTGGAGAGTGCTTTCATAGCAGCAAATCCTCCAATACCAGCACCGGTAACTGCAGACTCGGCAGAAACAACAAGCATCTTATCGGCACCACCACACATAATTGTCTTACATGCCTCATTTATAGCATGCGTTCCCGCAGCACAAGCAGTAACAGACGATAGGTTTGGTCCTTTTGTCCCATGTTCAATAGAAACAAATCCGCCAAGCATATTCACAAGTGCACCAGGAATAAAGAACGGGGAAATTCTTCTTGGTCCGCGAGAATCTAAAATGATAGAGTTTTTCTCAATTGATGGAAGCCCACCAATGCCACTCCCCGCAGAGATACCAAATCTCTCCATATCTGTATCTTCAAGAAGTGCCGCATCTTCCATAGCTTCTTGAGAAGCTTTAAGACCTAAGTGAATAAATCTATCTGCTTTTTTTACCTCTTTTGCCGGCATTACAGTTGCCGGATCAAAATCTTTTACCTCACCTGCAATCTTCACACTAAACGCCTCTGGGTCAAAAAGAGTAATCGTGTCAATGCCACACTCGCCTTCACATATCGCTTTAAACGCACTTTCTTTGTCATTCCCTACAGAATTTATCATACCAAGACCAGTCACTACTACTCTTCTCATTTAAATATTCTCCATAAATAAAATACTTTTAAAAATTAATTTACCAATTAACTACTAAAAATATTTACTTCCAAGAAGTAAAAC
>JANEIH010000075.1 GCA_024513425.1 Sulfurimonas sp.
TGATTATTTCTGCTGGAGTAAGGTCATTATCATTGGCAGCAATACAATAAAAGATTTCATCTTGATGTTGCATCATCACTTCATCATCAATATATCCTTCAAGTGTTGGAAGTGTTGGTGTGATATCTTTTTTAGACAGATAGTATCCTAAAATGCTCACTTATCTATTTTGATTGTGTGGAAAAATATAGAGAAATAGACTTCCCTGCTTTAAGTTTGACTCGATTTTAAGTTCAATATTCTCACTATTAATGATAGATTTTACAATATTTAGCCCTATTCCAAAACCACCTTTTGATCTATCTTCACGATAATAGCGAAAAAATATCTTCTCAACTTTCTCAATTCCTACACCATAATCTTTAAAAGAGAGGTGGCATCTCTCATCTTTCATATAAAGTGCTATATGGATTTCTGAGTTTTCATATGAATACTTAATCGCATTGGAGATGTTGTTGTCAATAAGACGCTGTAGTTGCTTTTCATTTATATATACAGTGCTACAATTGGAGATATCTGCATTTATCGTAATCTTTTTCATTGCCGCAACTTCGGAAAAGTACTCTACTCTCTCACTTAAGAATTTAGCAATATTAATATCTTTTTTTTCATGCTCAAGTCTCTCATGTTTAATGAGGTAGTCCATATCACTATAGATATTTGAGAGTATTTTTGTGGCTGCTTTCATTCTCTGCATATATTTATTTGGTTGATTTTTACGATTGTAGAGATCTATATTAACATTAATGATAGAGAGTGGCGTGTTGATCTCATGCATTGAATCTTTTATGAAGTTATCAAGCTGTTTGTTCATTTTTTGAAACGGTTTAACAAAAGTCTTAAGAAAGTAAGCGCTCAAGATAAAGACCAAAATAACTATACTAAATAAAACAAGAAGTACTTTTTCATAAACAGAAGCGTATGAGATCGTATTATGTACCACAAGGTAACTTGCACCGAAATATCTCTCTTTTGGAAGTTTTACAACCAAATAGGCATCGCTATCATCTAAATAGTACCCATTTTTAAAATACTTCACAGGGTGTTCTATCAAACTAAAAATTGCCTGAAATTTCTCATCATAAAGACCTGACTCAAAAGTCTTAAATCGGGGATATTCAAAAAATTCATCATTTTGGTCGTATGTTTGCATCGCTTTAATAAGCAATAGAGACTTCTCTTTTAAAAGCAGTTCATTTTGAATGGCGTGAATATTTTTCATATAGACCATATAGTAAAAAAGTGGCGTGAGCAATATTATGCTAATAAGTGCCGAATAGATAAGTGCATATTTTGTAGAGTACTGATTATCTTTCAACAATATATCCTAAACCGCGTCTGTTTTGTATGATACCGTCTGGTAGCTTCTTTTTAAGATTGTTGAGTTGCACGCGAATGGTTGCCGGTTCAACATACTTTCCCCACACCTCATCTTGAAACATCTGTGTTGATACTATGGAGTTTTTATTTTTGATAAGTACTTCTAGCAGCTCTTTTTCTGTCTTTCGAAGCACTATCTCTTTACTATCCTGCGTGAGTTTGCTCTTTTTAAGGTCATACACTATACCAGAGTCAAGTTCTACTATTGAGCCATCATTTTGTAAATATGATGCCAAAGCCTGATCTATTCGAAGCTCCAACTCTTCAAGGTCAAAAGGTTTTCTGATATAGTCACAACAACCACACTTATAACCCTCTTTAAGATCTTCCATCTCTCTCATTGATGTTAAAAAGATTGCAGGAATTTTTATCTCATCTTCTCTAAGCTTACCTAAAAACTCAAAACCACTCATTGAAGGCACATTGACATCTAACAGTAAAATATCATAGCTTTTATCATATACGGCATCATAAGCTTCTGCTCCATCCATATAACCGTCTACTTCATATCCAATATCACTCAAAAACTCTTCAACGCTGATTCGCAGTGAATATTCATCCTCCAAAAGCAGTACTTTCATTTTATCTTTCCATCTATTTTTTTTACTATTTTACGATTAAGCATCATCTGTATCAGCTCATCTTTAGAGTATTTGTCAAACTTCTCATAGGCCTCATCAAAAAAGACTTCTCTATCCTCTTTATCTATAACATCCTGTAGATACACAAGAGAAGATGCCGAATAGTTCTTATAGATATCATTCTCATACCTCTGCTGTTTTACTATATCATACAAAGAGCTTCTTGTAATATTAATTAAAAAGGAGATATCATCTTCAGGATTTCTAAAGTAGTTGAGATAACGCTCAGGCAGAACAAAAACAAAACCACCGATTATCTTTCCGTTGCCATCACGCATATTTTCATAAAAGATATATTTCCCATCCTTATAAACAACGCCACTGAGCCTTAACTCTTTAAAATCAATCGAGTGCAGTGTTTGGAGATGTGCATAGTTATAATTTCTGTTTGCAAGTATATAGTTGTCAATGCTAAGATTTTGCATCATAAGCACTGCCGTATCTGTGTATTTTACATCCAACAGTACATATAAATCCACCCCAATAGAACTAAAAAAATCAGTAATGGACTTAAAAAAGAGGATAGACTCTATAAAACCTAAAAACTTTCCCTCTTTATAGACAGGAACCGTTGCTTTGATTCCAAGTCTGCGTCCCACTTCTATAGAAGTACGAGGCGTTTTATGGGTATCAAAGTACTTTAAGTCTGCTCTATAACTTCCGATTGGCATACCTGCATAGATATCATCCCAGCTTCTTGCAAAGATATTGAGCTCTTTTGTGATAACCTGCGTACGGATTCTCGCCCCTGTATTTTTCTGAATACTTTTGGCAATATCTGAGATGATTTTATAGCCTAAATCTTCATCATCATTCTCTAGTGCATCGATTAAACCTCTGTTTTTTGAGAGCATCAAAGCAATGCGTAGATCTTCCATCTTGTGTGTTTTTAACTGACTCTCCAAAGTTAAACGCATCTGATCCATAATATGGTAAATCTTCTGTTCTTTGATCTCATTTTTATAGTAATAAGTTGAGAGCAAAATCATAACAATTAAAACAGAGAAGATAAAGGTTATTTTCTTTAACAAAATTTTTATTACCTCATTAAAAAGAGTTAAGATGTTTTACAAAAACATCCGGTTTAACAAAACCGATAACCGTCTTTGCTTTGATTACTTTTCCATCTTTATTAAAGAAGATAAGAGCCGGTGGTCCAAAAACACCATATGTTTTTGATAATGCCTTCTCTTTTTCGCCATTCTCTGTTACATCAGCACGAATTAGTACAAACTCACGCAACTTCTCCTCCACGCGAGAATCTGCAAAAGTCACCTCTTCGAGTTCTCTACATGCCGTACACCAATCAGCTGCAAAATCCAAAACTATCTTTTTACCTCTGTTTTTTTCTAAAAGTGCATTGAGCTCACCCAAAGAGGCTACTCTTGTAAATTTGAGCGCCTCTCCCCTCTCTGCCATAGAGTTCATTGCAACACTTTTTACTTTTAAAAATCCAAGTGGCTGTGTCATACATGGCGCACCTGCAAGCACTCCGATAAAGAGTGCAAGCGAATAAAGAAATATCAATAATGCAACAGTGCGTTTAAAAATATGCCCACTATTATCAAATACGCCGAGATAAAGTGCAAAACCAAGACCAAGCATTGC
>JANEIH010000026.1 GCA_024513425.1 Sulfurimonas sp.
ATCTGATTAAAAAATCTACCATTTTAGCTATAACAATATCATTGATAATGATTGCTATTGTTAGTTTTGAATACTTTCTTGTATTTAAAGAGGAGATAACAGGTTTTAGAATGATGACTATGAGTATATCTGCATTTTTTATATCAAGTCCTATTGTTTGGGTATTTGTAAAAATGATACAAAAAGAAAAAGATTTAGATACAATATTGTTGAATTTAAGAGAAAAAAAGTTTTTAATATCTTGGGTTAATCCTGACAAGCCAAAAGAGCTAAAGCAACTACAAAAATATTTTATGCAAAACAAAGCTAGTGATTTATTGACTAATAATAAAACAGATCATATTTTACCAATACAAAACATAATCTTAGCTATTATTAAGGCTTTCAAAGGAAAATAATGCAAAAGATTCTTTTAATGAGTTTGATGTGGAATTAAACAGTTGGAATAGAACAGATGTTACACATGCTCCAGCAAGTAAGATAAAATTACCCGAAAACGGCTATCGTCACAAAAACAACGACAACTCTATTGATGCAGGAACATATGGTGATTACTAGAATGGTTCAGCAATCGCCGGGGGAGATCTCCTTAGCTTTTACTCCCGTCCTTCAACTAACGCACTTGATCATAGCTCTCGAGCGTATGGGCTAGCTGTCCGTTGCATAAAAGACTAATGCAATAGTGTTATTGATTTTTTCAAATAAAAAGATACAAACTTATTTAATTGCTATGGGTATTTTTAAAAAAACAGAAATCAATAGTGTTTCAAATTAGTTTTAAGTTTAGTCAATTCTGAAAAACTCCTCTTTTTTTATTGCTTTTTAGGTTATGGTAAAATTAGGAGCTAAATTATTATCATATCAAGGAACAAAAGTGAAATTCTTTCTAAAAATACTCAAAGATTTTCCAGCATATCTTTGGAGTGGTTGGGGTGCTGTTGCTTCTATCTTGCTCTTTATAGCTTTTTGGGATGTTGGAAATCAAATTTACGGCAATTTAGTTCTACCCTCTCCACTTGAAACATTTAAGACACTTTATGCGATGCTGCACTCTAAAGATATCTTAGAACAGATAGATATCACACTCTATCGTGCCTCTGTTGGATTTGGACTCTCTTTGCTCTTTGGTTCTGTTTTAGGACTTATTGCAGGTTTTTTTGCTACTGCATCTATGATGAGTCGCCCTATTGTGACAATACTTGTCGGTATGCCTCCTATCGCTTGGATTGTTCTTGCTATGATTTGGTTTGGTATGGGAGATGAGACTGTTATATTTACCGTTGTTGTTGCATCTTTTCCCATCATTTTTGTAGGAGCATTGCAAGGAACTCGTACGCTCGATGGAGAATTAAAAGAGATGGCAGATAGTTTTGCATTTCCATGGCATATGAAGTTTATAGATGTCTATTTTCCCCATATATTCTCTTATATATTTCCTGCCTGGGTAAGTGGGCTTGGTATGGCTTGGAAGATAGTTATTATGGCGGAACTTTTAGCTACAAGCGATGGTATGGGTGCAGAGTTGGCCATAGCAAGAAGCCAGCTTGACACACCTACGGCTTTAGCACTTGTAACTATTATGATAGGCTCGCTAATGTTTATTGAGTATATTATACTAGAACCGATTAAAAGAGAGGTTGAATTGTGGAGAGTTTAGAAGTTAAACATCTAACACACCATTTTGGATTTACAGAGATTTTACACAACATAAATTTCACTCTCAAAAAAGGTGAAGTTGTAAGCATTGTTGGTCCTAGCGGCGGTGGAAAAACAACACTCTTGCATCTCTGTGCAGGGCTTTTGGATGTAGCAGAAGGTGAAGTAAACAACAGTTTTAAAACTACTGCGTTTGCTTTTCAGGAGGGAAGACTTTTACCTTGGAAAAATGTTATAGAGAATATCGCCATAGCCCTTCTAGCACGCGGAGAAAAAAAAAGTGTAGCCATACAAAAAGCACAAGAGATAGCACTGAAGTTTGGACTTGAAGAGGATGATTTTGAGAAGTTTCCAAAAGATTTGAGCGGAGGGATGAAACAGAGAGTCAATTTTGCAAGAGCACTAGTAGTAAAACCATCTCTTCTCTTTTTAGATGAGCCTTTTTCTGCCTTAGACATAGGGCTCAAAAGAGAGCTTTACACCCACCTTATAGAGAGTTGCGAAGAGAATGATATGAGCATACTTTTTATTACCCATGATCTGATAGAAGCTATTCGTTTGAGTGATGAGATCTTACTCCTTGAAGCAGATCCGGGTCATATTGTTAAAACTTTTAAATACGACTCGCCAAAAGAGAAAAGAGATGATGCTTTTGTCTATAAAGAGAGTGCAAAAATAGTTCAAGACAAAGAGATTATAGAGACATTTAAATTAAACACTTTGGAGTTAAAATAATGAGCAATCAAAAAG
Source organism: Sulfurimonas sp. (assembly GCA_024513425.1). Classification (GTDB taxonomy): domain Bacteria; phylum Campylobacterota; class Campylobacteria; order Campylobacterales; family Sulfurimonadaceae; genus Sulfurimonas. The sequence goes on from JANEIH010000026.1 coordinate 2,407, forward strand.
AGGAGAAGCTACACGCAACCAATCACTATCTCTACTACCCTGATGAGGAAGATATCCCTCCCTACTTAGCATATGGGTTTCGCCCTATATTTTTACTTTTAGCACCTTACTTTATACTCTCTATGGCGTTATGGGGGCTTGTATGGAGCGGGTATCTTAGCATTCCATTTATAGATAATGTTTTACAGTGGCATATTTACGAGATGCTTTTTGGTGTGCTTACGGCTGGAGTAATGGCATTTTTGACGACCGGTCTGCCTGAGCTTTTTCCCGGGATGGTTCCTCTTGTTGGAAAACGACTTAAATATATTATGATTTTATGGATAGCCGGACGGGTAAGTTTTTGGCTTATAGATATAACAGGAGTATATCTCACGGCAATCTTAAATCTCACTATGCTTGCTTGGCTTATCTGGTTTGCAAAAGATGTAGTGCTTGACAAACTACAACGACACGCCTCATTGGGATATACTTTAGTGGTGATCTTTGCTGTTGAAGTATGGTTTTTTGCCTCTGTTTTAGGATGGAGTGAGAGCAATAGTATGAGCATTCTAAGGGTTGCTCTTGGAGCTATAGTAGTGCTTATACTCTTAGCAATGCGTCGTGTCAATATGGAAGCAGTCAATGAACTAATGGAAGATAAAGAGATAGATGATATCTATATCTCACATCCACCACTTACAAATCTGGCAATTTTCGCTGTAACACTCTATACAATCGTTGGGTATTTTTATCCAACAAACTCAGCCCTTGGATGGATAGCTTTAGCATCGGGTGCTTCTATTATCGCTATTACAAGTGATTATAATCTCAAAGATAAATTTATACTCAATCAACCCTATGTTATCTATCTCTTTTGGATCTTTATGCTTTTTGGTTTAGGGTATGGGCTTATAGGCTGGAGCATTCTCTTTAATGATGCAAATGGCGTCTCTAGTTTTAGACACTTTATTACAGCAGGTGGTTTGGGTTTGGCATATTTAATGGTGATGATAACCATAGGGTGGATTCATACAGGACGGCACTTAACATCAAATATCTATACCCACTTTATGGTATTTTTTATAGTATTGGCAACTTTTATGAGAGGACTGATACCATTTTTTGAAGAGTACTCAACACAACTCTATCTCTGGTCTGCTATTGCATGGGTTTTACCGTTTGTGCTTTATATAAAAGTATTTTTTAGATTTCTACTCACACCAAGGATTGATGGAATTAAGGGATAATTTAAACATTATCTCTTAGTATCAGAGTATCAACATAGCATCGCCATAGGAGTAGAAGCGATATTTTTCTTTAATGGCTTCTGCGTAAAGCTCTTGTGTTTTTTCTAAACCCACAAAAGAAGCAACAAGCATCAGTAGTGTTGATTTTGGTAGATGAAAATTTGTCAACAGATGGTTGACACGACTTGGTTTATTGCGTGGATGTAAAAAAAGATTTGCTTCTCCTGAAGTTTTCTCTCCATGTTTTGCATAATACTCTACCGTACGAGTCGATGTTGTTCCTACACACAAAATTGGTGTTTTTGAATCAAGAAGCTCCTTTGCCTCTTTTGAAATAGCGTAATATTCAGAGTGCATAGGGTGTTTGGTAATGACCTCTACCCCAACAGGCTTAAAAGTACCGCTTCCGATATGGAGTGTTACATAGGCGTGTTTATAGTTTTGTGTGATTCTTTGATGTTGCTCTTCTGTAAAGTGCAGGGAAGCCGTTGGTGCTGCGACAGCGCCCTCTTCTTTGGCAAATACACTCTGATACTCACTAACATCCTCTTCATTGTCTTCTCTATTTATGTATGGCGGGAGAGGAGTATGACCGATAATATTGATGATTGGGAGCAGATCCTCAAAACGCAGAAGTGTATCATCCTGATAAAAGTTTACAATACGACTGCCATCTTCACGCAACTCTTTAACAATTACCTTTAAATCTGCATCAAAGTAAATCTCACCTCCTCTCTTTATACGCCCCCGAATATAGACATGAATATCATATGCATTTAGGGCTCTATTTATGAGCAGTTCAATTTTTCCGCCACTTGATTTTTTACCAAAAAGACGAGCTTTAATAACTTTGGTGTCATTGAAGATAAGCGTACACTTTTTTGGCAGGTACTTTTCAAGTTCATAAAAGTAGGTATGTGTAACCGTATCGCTTTTTCTATTATAGACTAGAAGTTTTGCATGGTTGCGTGGATAAACAGGGTGAGTTGCTATGAGTTCACTCGGAAGTGTGAAGTCATAGCTCTGCGTGAGGAGCTCTTTTTGTATCAACGCTCTTACTCTTGCTTTGACTCTTCTATCTCGGTAGCTTCATCCTCTACCTCATCATCTTCCGGTTTTGCAGGATTGACAATTTTAACGATTATGATTGATAATCCATAAAGAAGAATGAGTGGCCCTGCCATGAGAAGCTGCGTGAGAACATCTGGTGGTGTAAGTAGTGCTGCTACAACAAAGATAATAACAATAGCATACTTAAAAAATGCTATCATCTGTTTGTCATCTACAAGCCCAAGCAGTGCTAAAAAGTATGCAAAGATTGGCAACTCAAAAGCTAGACCGAAACCAAACATAATCTTTGTAAAAAAGCCTACATAATCTTCAATGTTAATGAGCGGTGTAAATTTAAAAGAACCAAAGGTAATGAGAAAATCAAAACCAAACGGTGTTACGACATAGTAGGCAAAGAGTACACCCACCACAAACATAGATGTTCCACCGATGATAAAAGGGATAATCATCTTTTTTTCATGTGCATACAGTCCCGGTGCTATAAAGAGCCAGATTTGTGAGAGAATAATAGGAAGTGCACCGACAATAGCGGCAAAAAATGAGACTTTTAAAGCGACAAAAAATGCTCCTCCGACCTGTGAAGTGGTAATCATCCCATCTGCTGCGTGAACAGATTTTTTACCTACTTCAATAAGTGCCGTATTTAAAGGCTCAACCATCCAGTTGAGTATTGGCTCATGAAAGAAAAACATAACGAAGAACATAACAACAAGACTTCCTGCAGATATCGCAAGCCTTTTTCTAAGTTCTATTAAATGAGGACGCAATTCATCAAACATCACCATCACCTTCTTTATCTTCTAATTTTTGTACTTTTTTCTTTTTCTTTTTCTTTTTCTTGAAAGTAACCTCTTGAGGCTCTTCTGGGGATTTTTTTGTTTTTGGGGCTTCTATCTCTTTTTTTGCGGGCTTCTCATCATCGTTTAAAATATTGTCTATCTCTGCTCCAAGTGTTGCCTGAATATTTGTCGCTTTATGCAGACCTTCACTCGCTTTTAAAAGTTCCTCTTTGTATGCAAGTGCTTCTTGTTTAATGCCTGTAACACTCATCTCCTCCTCAAGAGACTCTTTTACGGAACCTATGGTATTTTTCATACTTCTAAAAAATTTTGCAATCTCTACCATCGTGCTCGGTAACTTGTCTGGACCTAAAAAAAGAATTGCAATAACGGCGATAAGCAGTATCTCGGTAAACCCCATACCAAACATGGTCAGCCTTCATATTTATTTTTAATTTTGCATTTTATCCAAAGAATGATTAAATAATCTTCAAGAGCTCAAAAAGAGAGCAAGCTCATCTGCTAAAAGATAGTCTAGATTATAAAAAATTCCCTCTCTATAGAGTAGTTTTTTTTCTTCTTCTAAAAAAGAGGCTTTGATTTTCTCATCATCTGTGAGTAACTCATGGTTTACACCTACACAAGAACGAAAACCTAAGAAGATCTTTTCAAGTCGCATATCTTCATCTCTCAAGTTCTCTACACGCATTTTTAGGGGATTGTCAATATAGTTTATGATATCAGGGTTTGGATAGAAGCGATACTTATTTAGTTTCCCGACAGCTCCGGCACCTGCTCCAATATAATCTTTATATTTCCAGTAACCTAGATTGTGGTATGATTTATATTTTCCGAAGTTGCTTATCTCATACTGTTCAAATCCATTCTCTTGAATTGTTTGAAAAATCCATTTGGTAATCTTTAGATGCTCCTGAGCCATTTGCGGTTTTTTTTCAAAAACTGTTCCCTCTTCAATCGTTAATGCATAGGCACTCAAATGGTTGATAGGCAAGCAAAAGGCTTTTTGAATATCATAAGCAAGAAGCTCTTTTGTATCTCCCTGTGTTGCATATATTAAATCAAGTGAGATATTTTTAAATCCAACATCCTTTGCGTCCACTATGGCATCTTCTGCCATTTTTGGCGAGTGGGCACGATTTAGCAGTTTTAGTTTTTCTTCATAAAAACTCTGCACTCCAAAACTAATGCGATTGACACCAAGCTCACGCATCCCTTTTAGCCACTCTTTTGTTGCAGAGTTTGGATTTGCCTCACTTGTTATCTCTGCATCCTCACGCAGATATGGTTTAATAAGCTGAAAAACAGAGGTGTAGAGTTGCGGTGCAATAGTTGATGGTGTACCACCACCGATAAACAGCGTTTCAATAGAGTTTTTTTTTGCCTTAAAACGCTCAAGCTCAAAAGAGAGTTGTCTCTCCAAGGCTATCATATAGTCACGCTTAAGATGAAACTTGTCCACATAGGAGTTAAAGGCGCAATAGGAGCATTTTGAGTCACAAAAAGGGATATGAACATATAAAAGCATAAGAAAATTATAACACTCTAAACTTATATTAATTGCACTTTCTGTATAATCGCATCAATTTAAAATAGGTGTTGATATGAGTAAAAAAGAGCAGTATCGTCCTAATGTAGCAATGATCATTCTGTCGGAAAACTATCCTGAAAAAAAAGAGATATTCATTGCGCAACGCAATGACCTGACCGACATCTGGCAATTTCCACAAGGCGGGATTGATGAGGGTGAAGAGATAAAAGAGGCGCTCTTTAGAGAGATGCAAGAGGAGATAGGTACTGTAGAAGCAAAAATAATTGCCGAATATCCGGAGTGGGTATCGTATGATTTTCCAAACAAGATAGCAAAGAGAATGACTCCCTACAAAGGACAAAAGCAGCGATATTTTTTAATACAGCTAAATAAAAATGCAAAGATCAACCTAGATACCAAACATCCAGAATTTATAGACTATAAGTTTGTAGATATTGACAGAGTGTTGTATCATACTGCACATTTTAAAAAACCTATATATAAGACGGTGATAGATTATTTTAAAAAAGAGGGATTACTGTAGATGTTGATTGTTCAAAAATTTGGAGGAACAAGTGTTGGTGATTTAAAACGCATCCAAAATGTCGCAAATCGTGTAGCTGCAACAAAAAAAGCAGGCAATGATGTAGTCGTAGTAGTATCAGCCATGAGCGGAGAGACAAATACACTTGTAGGGTATGCAGAATATTTCTCAAAAAATCCTGCACGCGCGGAGATGGATATGCTACTGAGCTCCGGTGAGCGTGTAACGGCTTCACTGCTATCTATTGCCCTGCAAGAGATGGGCTTTAAAGCAGAGGCTATGACGGGAAGAAAAGCGGGTATTATAACAGATGCACACCATACAAAAGCACGCATCGAAGAGATTACTCCAAAAACAATGCAAAATGCTCTTAAAGAGGGGAAAATCATTGTTGTTGCAGGTTTCCAAGGTGTAAATGTTAAAGGGGATGTAACCACTCTTGGACGAGGAGGGAGTGACTTATCTGCAGTTGCGATTGCCGGAGCACTAAAAGCTGATCTGTGTGAGATATATACAGATGTAACAGGGATTTTCACAACAGACCCGCGTATTGAACCAAAAGCAAAAAAACTCAAACGCATCTCTTATGATGAAATGCTTGAATTGGCTTCACTTGGTGCGAAAGTTCTTCAAAACCGCTCTGTGGAACTTGCAAAAAAACTCAATGTAAATTTAGTAACAAGAAGTAGCTTCTCAGATGAAGAGGGAACATTAATTACAAAGGAAGAAAATATTATGGAAAAACCACTCGTAAGCGGGATTGCGCTTGACCGTAATCAGGCACGCATCTCTTTGATGGGCGTAAAAGATAGACCGGGCATTGCAAGTGACATCTTCAATAGATTGGCAGATGCCGAGGTTAATGTTGATATGATAGTCCAGAACAAAGCGCATGACGGTGCTACAAATATTGACTTTACTGTTCCGGTCGGTGATCTGCGTGATGCGAAAGTAGTTGTAGATACTTTTGTTCAAAGCGGTGAGATTGAAGATGATTCATACAATGAAGATATCTGCAAAGTCTCTGTTGTAGGTGTTGGAATGAAATCTCACGCAGGTGTTGCGGCAAAAGCTTTTTCAATAATGGCACAAGAGAATATCAATATCAATATGATCTCAACATCAGAGATAAAAGTATCGATGGTAATTGATGAGAAATATGCAGAACTAGCTGTGAGAAGTTTACACAATGCGTATGAGCTAGATAAGTAAGTTTATGCTTCCTGATTTTGCCCAATGGAGTCTTGATACAATTCGTGAGGAGAAGGGGAACCTTTCATGGCTTGAAGAGTATCGTTTTGAGTGGTCCAAAACTACCGCTTTTGCATTGGAGCAGATTCTTAACGGTAAAACCATAATTTTAATTACCGATGAGAAGCGAAAATGGTTGGAGTACTACATCTTAAGTACTATTAACTCTATCTCTTTTGATCGTCCACTTATTCCTATCATCGGCATAGAGAGTATCTATCCGCATTACAATAAAATCAGTGGCGGGGAGATGATTGATATGCTTGATGATACGATAGCACTCTCCTATAAAAATGACTACTTTTTTTGGTACATCGGTAAAGGGGATGATAAAAGAAGTGACATTGCAAAAAGAAAAGATGAGAGTTATTTCTGGATATTTGACGAAGATTTTAACAATGCTTTTACAATGCAATCGTATGATCCTATCTTAGACATCAAACTTTTACAACTCTATCGTCTTTTTGATGCATCTCTAAGTGCAACAATGTTTGGAGAGGTAGATGCAAACTCCTGATCTTCTCAAAGGATATATCCTCATCACAAGCGAAATTGAGAGTGAAATAGAGAGATTGGAACAAGAGTTAAAACCGTTGCGGGTTGTAAAGTTCTTTGAAGAAAACTTTAAAATTGAACATACAAAACTTGTGATTAAAGAGGCATATATCAGTGAATCACAAACAAAATATATCATTATTGCGGCTATAGAATTTACTACAGTTGCACAAAATGCACTGCTTAAACTCCTAGAAGAGCCTCCAAAAAACATTGAATTTATCGTTATCTCTCCAACAAAATCAAATCTACTTCCTACCGTACGCTCGCGTTTGCCTATTTTAAAGCAGTCTCAAGATCATACACAAGAAGTTTTGGATATCAACCTTGCAAAATTAGATTACAAAGATCTCTTTTGTTTTTTAAAAGAGCATAATAGAGTCTCTAAAAACCAAGCAAAAACATTAGTTGAAGCACTTTTTTATAGAGCAACCGTAGTAGATATGTTAATACTCACAGAAAAACAGTTGGAAAATTTCGATATGGCATATCGTCTGCTAGATTTAAACGCAAGAGCACAAAGTATTTTTGCAATGCTTTTGATGAGCTTTGCAGGAGAGAGAGGATGATAGTAAAACAGCTTTCAAATGAGATAGATATTAAAAGATATCTGAAAAATTTAGGCGTTAATGACGGTGGTATCAACATTTTAACATCAAAGGCAAAGATACATCTCATAGAGATAAAAGATCTCCATGTAGGTGCAGCAAATATCTTAAAACAGGATGCACTCTCGATAGGCGCAGATTTGGCGGTACCTCATGGGACGGTAATAGCCAAAGAACCAAAAGTTGACTGCCTGCTTATGGCAAGCACAAAAGCACTTGAAGTTTTAGCTAAAAAAGAGCTTGCACAACCATTTGGACTCAAAGATTTAGCAGAAAAGCTAAAGGTTATTGCTAAAACAAAGAAGTCATATCAAACAAAAATCATGGGTGTGATAAATGCTAATGATGATAGTTTTTTCGCTAGAAGTCGATTTCAAAGCTCTGATGCGATTAGAAGTATTGAGAAGATGATTGAAGAGGGTGCAGATATTATTGATATCGGTGCAGTCTCTTCTCGTCCAAATGCAGCAGAGGTTTTGGCAGAAGAAGAGCTTGCACGCCTCAAACCTATTGTAGATCTGATACAAGAGCAGAAACTTTATGAAAAAGTAACTTTTAGCATAGACAGTTATGAGCCTAAAGCTATTTTTTATGCACTAGAGAGAGGTTTTGGCATTGTTAATGACATTACAGGTCTGCAAAACAATGCCGTATGCAAACTTGTTGCAGAGTATCAAGCCGAAGTTGTCATCATGCATATGCAAGGAAATCCGCAGACCATGCAGAAAAATCCCTCTTATGTCGATGTCGTTGATGATATTTATCAGTTCTTTACAAAGCGTATAGAAAAAGCAAAAAGCTTTGGAATTGATAATATTGTCTTGGATGTTGGCATCGGTTTTGGCAAAACCTTAGAGCATAATCTCTTACTGCTTAAACACTTAGAGCATTTTTTAACACTGCAAAAACCACTATTGGTCGGTGCTTCACGCAAGTCAATTATAGATAAGATTTTTCCTTCAAGCGTAGAAGAGAGACTCTGTGGAACATTGGCACTCCATCTTGAAGCCACAAGGAATGGAGCATCTATTTTACGCGTGCATGATGTTTATGAACATAGACAGGCTTTAAAAGTGCAAGAGGCACTTTTAAAGTTATAACATTACTCCTCTAATTGTAAAGAATAAAAGTGCGGCTAAAACAGCAGCTGCAGGCACTGTAATTACCCATGCTGCAACAATTTTTTTAATGGCATCACGCTTTACATATTGAACTTTTTGTACCCGTTTAATATGTTTTTTTGCAGATTTTATGACTTTTTCTTCTTTTTCTATTAGTTTGTAAAGCTCTACAATTCTCTTATACTCCTCTACCTCTTTCTCTTTTTTCCCAATAAGAGATTTCAATTCAGTTTTAAATTTATTGAGATTATGTTTCTCATCTTGAATGAGTTCTTTATCTTCTTCTATAGTTGTTGTAGTTTCAGTAAGATGCAGATACTCACGCAAGAAGCCAACACCAAAAACACCACCGATAGCGATATGAGTCGAACTTACAGGAAGACCAAGCTGAGAAGCAATAATAACAGTAATAGAAGCTGCCATGGCAATAGAAAATGCACGCACCTGATCAAGTTCGGTAATCTCTGAACCAACTGTTTTGATGAGTTTCGGACCATAAAGTGCCAGACCAATAGCAATACCAAAAGCACCGACACCCATAACCCACAGCGGAATACTTGCTTTTGAGGAGATACCGCCATTAACAACAGCATCATTGATAGCTGCTAGTGGACCGATTGCATTTGCAACATCATTGGCACCGTGAGCAAAGCTTAGAAGTGCTGCAGCAAAGACAAGGGGGACAGTAAAGAGTCTATTGACCGCTTCTTTGGAGTTTTTTATATTTGTCTGTGCAGTGAGTTTATTTTTGAGGACGATATAGACAATAACACCTATGAAAGCACCAATAATGAGTGCCGTCAGAAAAGATGGTTTTTTTGTCATCTCAATAGAGATCAAAGGAAGAAAGTTAAGAAGCTCTACGACTTGAGTCCAGATCTTTTTGAACCCCTTTAAGATAAGATAAGTAACAAATGCCCAAGACATAAGAGCTACAAAAACAGGGACATACTGTTTTGCAGCTTTAATTTTATCATCTTTAAAGATGATAGTCTTTTTGATAGAGAATAAAAAAGCAGCCGCAATAGCACCACCTAAAAGCGGTGAAATCACCCATGAGGCAACAATTTTTGCCATAGTTGACCATGAAACGATGCTAAAACCAGCAGCTGCAATACCAGCCCCCATAACACCGCCGACAATCGAATGGGTAGTAGATACCGGAGCTTTCATAGCTGTTGCAAAATTAAGCCAAAGTGCAGCCGCTAGGAGTGCTGCCATCATTGCCCAGATAAATGGATCTGAATTGCCGGAAAAAGCAGAGATGTCAATAATACCTTTTTTGATTGTCTTTACAACTTCACCGCCGGCAATTAATGCTCCACCAGCTTCAAATACAGCAGCAATCATAATGGCCATTGCTAGTGTCATTGCACGACTACCGACAGCAGGACCGACATTGTTAGCAACATCATTCGCACCAATGTTCATAGCCATATAGGCGCCGATAAGTGCTGCAATCGCTAAAAACATATTGTTAGAGATACCGCCATTACTTAAAAAAGTGTAGGTAAGAACACCTATCATAAAAAAAAGAGCGAGTCCTAAACGCGCTAAATTTGTTCCGCTCTTTTTAAGAGCTTCTCTTTCAAGTTTGCTTATTGTTTCTATTTCCATGCTTACTCCGCATTTTTTTTATAAGTAAAAGTATAATCTTTTTTTACTTGATATATGCTTTTATAATCTCTTCACGCTTCAGTGGTCTGTCTCCTCTAGATCTTCCTGTTGTCGCAACACTGCCTAGCTCCATCAAAGTTTTCATAGAAGCTCGGTTTGCTACTTTTCCAAAAATAGTATAGCCGCCATTGAGCCATGGAGTAGGTGCAGTTGTAATAAAAAATTGGCTACCGTTTGTATTTGCTCCATGATTTGCCATGGCAAGAATACCGGCTTTATCAAAGATAAGGTTTGGTTTGAACTCATCTTTGAACTCTTTATGCCAGATACTCTCTCCGCCTCGTCCTGTTTCGGTTGGATCTCCACCTTGAATCATAAAGTTATGAATAATTCTATGAAATGCAATGCCATTATAATAGCCCTCTTTTATATGCGTAACAAAGTTTTCAACTGCCAAAGGTGCTACATCGGGAAAAAGTTCAAGCTCAATTTTTCCATGCGTTGTCTCTAGGACTACATGTGGGTTTTCTGCTGCAACAAGATTGATACTGAGCACTAAAAGTAGTGCAAACAAGATTTTCTTCATTTTGGTTTTACTCCTCTTCTTTAAAATCTAAACATCCAGAGTCTATTGTCAGTTTTGATTACTTTCATATTTCTCCTTTAAGCTTTCTATATTCATGGGACTCTTCTCTGTAGAGTATATGAAGTGTTTGGCTTGGGATATTGCATGCGTACAAGATCTGTTGTCTATTGTCAAAACAGAGATCCACCAAAATGGCATGTTTTGTCTCTAGCTCCACAATATCACCATAAGTTGCAAGAAGTATAGAGTCTAATTTTTGTTCAATAAGATATTTGGATGCATCAAGCAAGAGAGTCTCATCTTCAATAAATGAATCTAAATCCTCTTGGAGCTTTTCTCTGTTCTCTTGACTGCAAACAACGACTATATCAGATGGATCTGCACTTTTGAGCAGTGAAGAGATCAGGTGCAAGGCTTTTGCGTAAGGGTGCGTTTGATAAAAATAAACCTCTCTCTCTAGTGGCGTGTAGCTTTGTGAAAATATAGATGTTGCCTCTTGGGAGTTATCGTTCACAAGTAGCAAGTCAGATCTTTTTTGTATATGTTTAAGATATGAGAGAAAGTAAGAAGGCATGATATCTGCATTGTCACAGATGATTAAATCTGCAACATCAAAACTCTTTTGCATTAGTTTTTTGTCAATATAAAGTCTATCTTCGCATAATGGCATCTTTAATTTCATAAGATGTCTATTGACAAGTTCAACAGGGGTTAAAATCTCAAAAGCCATCAAATCAATGTCAATAACCGCATGCTCTATTAGCTCCGAGAGATGCTTGCGCAAGACTCCTTTAGAGAGGATAGTCGGTTTTATGAGAATGATCTTTTTTCGCTCTTTTTTGAAGAGTTCTTTTATGGATTTCAGCAATAGCATATAACTTTTACCGCTTTTTGGTACTGCTGTAAGATTTTCTAGCTTAGAGATTTTTTTATCGATAAACTCTCTTTGTTCTTCGTTACAAAAAGATACTCTATCTGCTTTTACAATAGCATATTGAACAAAAAGTGTTCCTAAAATAAGATCTTTTGAAGGGAGGGTGTGATCTTCTGGTGCAACACTCTGCAATTTTTTAAATATCTCAGAAGTATCAGAGTCGCTAAAAATAATCTTCTCTTTAGGCAGCATCTCTTGTAATGAATCATCTAAGTGTTCATACTCATCAGAACTTAAATTTTCCATTAAAAGATAGTTGAAAATTTCTACACCGTCATTATGCAAAAGCTTATTGAATTTCTTTTTGATGTTAGTGTGCATTTTGTCAAAAGCGAGTGTATTATTTGAGCTTTCTACGCCCTTTGCTTTGCTTGCTGTGGCATTTTTTAGATCACCATAAGACCACTCCTTTATCTCAAATATATAGATACCACGCAGGTCATCATATAGCATTAAAGCGATTGGGTAGCTCTCTTTATGGTGAAAAATCTCTTTGTGAGAGAGAATAGTTAAGTTGCTGTTTTGAGAAAGTGATTTTATCTTTTTTAATAGCAAAGAGTCAGGGACAATAAGTGCCTTCTTTTTTGTTTTAAAAAAGGAAGGCAGGAGTGATAGTTTCATAGTAAAAATAAAATACCGCCATTAAAGATAATAATAGTGGCACTTCAATAGTTATTTACCAGCCTCAACACGATCTTTAAGGCCTTTTCCGGCTTTAAATTTAGGAACCATTTTATCTTGAGTAGTGTATGTTTTGTCGGTACCGGGTACTTTACCGCTTTTACCTTTTTGTAGAGTAGCAGTGAAACTACCAAAACCGACTAAAGAGACATCCTCTTTTTTAATTAATGCAGATGTTACTGCTTCTGTGAATGCTTTAATTGCTGCTTCAGCCTCTACTTTAGTTTTGTAGCTACCGCGTTCTTGTACCAATTCAACGAATTGCGCTTTATTCATAGATTTGCCCTTAGATTGAAATTTTTCGAATATAATTCGATTAGATGTACTTTATAGTTTATTTGCTTAAATTTCTCTTCTTTTTGGTATATTTGAATAAAAAATGTGATATTTTTGTCGCTTTTGATCCCTCATACCTGTTTAAGAGGTTTTTTAAAATTGATAAATCTTTAAGCTTTTTATACTTTCCGACACTCTGAATTGATAAAAATACATCCTCTAAACCATCTCTCTCATTCTTTGTAAGCACACCCATTATCTCTCCTTTAGTCTGTTGATTTTTCTCACTGCTCTAATAATCTCATCGTCATCCAACTTTCCCAACATCATCATAACAACTGCGGCTGCCTGTGGTTTTGCACGACCGAGTTTCCAATCCTGATATGTACGCATAGAGATACTCAACTCATTGGCCATATCTTTGAGTGATATTTTCTTGCCGTTGTTTTGAGACTCTATTGAGTTATGAAGAATATTAAACAGATCATCAATTTGCATAAAATTATTATACGGTTTTAATGCTTAAATATACATTTTATTTAATATAAAATAATTTAAAATGTATTAAAAAGTATAAATACAGAATACTTAATAAGTATAAGTTTATTAAATACAAAATAAAACATATATAATATACGGAAACCCGTATTTTAATAAGTTAAATTTTTGAGTACTGCCTCATCAATTTTTGTTTTTTAAAGAGAGATTATAACAAAAATCATTATAATGGTATATGGACTTATTATTACATATTGAAGATATCATAGAAAATAACGGCTCTGACTTTGAGCTCTCAAAACTTTTTAAGCAATATATTAAAGAGTATAAAGAGTCTCTTCCGGAACTTTTCAAAGAGAATCAAGGCAAAGATTTTCTTGTCAAACATACAAAAAAACTCGACTCTATCATTACGCTGATGTATAAAACCGTACTGCGTCGTCTTTTTGGAAACTATCTGCCTATGCGAAGTCAAATCCCCATAGCAATCGTAGCACTCGGTAGTTACGGACGCGAACAGCTCTGCGTGCATAGTGACATCGATCTGCTCATTGTTTATGAAAGAGTTGAGGGATACCAGACTGAACTCATCATAGAAAAACTTTTTTATCTTGCCCTTGATGCAGGAATGAAACTTGGACATCGTGTCCATGAGACAAAAGATCTCAAGAGAGCTGCAGATGAGGAGATCACCATTCGTACATCACTCATGGAATCCCGTTTTGTTACCGGTTCTCCTTTTACCTGGCACGCAACTCAGAGAGAACTCAATAAAATCAGATTATACCGACCAAAAGAGTTTATCTTAGCAAAAATTGAAGAGGCACAAAAAAGACGCAAAAAGCACCCAATCTCTATGCAACCCAACATTAAAGAGGAGGCTGGCGGACTGCGTGACTCGCAACTTATTTTCTGGGCAGCTCGTACCATCTACAATATTAACAATATTAAAGAACTCAGTGGCAAAATATTTTCAGATGAAGAGTATAAAGAGTTTCGCATTGCATTGGAGCTGCTCTATCGTGTCCGCTCTGCTCTGCATCTCATAACAGGCAAACAAGAAGATCGACTTCTTTTAGAGCATATCCCACAGGTCAGCTCTATGCTTGGCTTTAACAGACAGGAGAAGCTTGCTTCAAAAGTCCTCCAAGCGGGATGGAGAATCAATAACTTCATGCAGATATTTATAAAAAAAATGGTGCGTCCGTTTATTGTTGATTCGGCATATGTAACAAAGTTTCGTCATGCAAGACTTCAAAAAGGCATCTATCTCCTAAACGACAGGCTCTTTGCATCTTACAATCTCAAGCCTCTGCCAATCAACACGCTTTTAGAGTTGCTTATATCTCTTGAAGATAACGATTATCGTTTTGATGCAGGTTTTTTAAACCAGTTTACCTATACAAAAATCTCACACCCATTAAGCAAAAAAACATACGCACTCATTAAAAAGCTCTTTTATAAAAAGCATATAGCGTCATTTTTAAAACTCTTCTATGATGCAGGTATTTTAGCTGAACTCTTTGTCAACTTCAAAAAAGTTATGCACCTGCCACAATTTGACGGCTATCATCACTACCCTGTTGATATTCACTCTATTATGTGCGTACAAGCTTTAGAAAATATCAAAGAAGATTTTATGCAAAAACTCTTTGATAAGCTAAGTGAGGAAGAGAAACTACTCCTAAAAATCGTTGTCTTTTTTCATGACAGTGGAAAAGGCAGAAAACAAGATCACAGTGAAGTGGGTGCAAAGCTTGTGTTGCAATTTGCAAAGCATATAGGGCTTAGTGAAGAGTTGAGCTCTCACGCAGTAACACTAGTTAAACATCATATACTCATGAGCGATGTTGCTTTTAAAGAGAATATCCACAATGAAAAAACTCTCTATAAATTTATGTCAAGCGTCGGTGATACGAAAAACCTCAAGCTCCTTTATATTTTGACATATGCAGATATTAACGGTGTCGGTGGTGATACATACAACTCCTTTAATGCGAAACTTCTTTACGATCTCTACAGCAGTGCTCTTGAAATCGCAGAAAACGGTGAGAGAATCACCGATGCGAAAAAACGCCTTATCATAGAGAGGCGTGTCAAAAACCTTGAAACCTTTAAAGCATTACCGCGTCTTTTGCAAAAAAAGATCCTCTCTGTCGAGTCCAATCTCTTCTTCTTTAAACACACACCGCAAGATATCATTGAGATCGCAAAAAAAGCAAAAGAGACAAAAGAGTATAGTTTTACGACAAAAAATAGAGACTCCCTTGCGATTGAAATATACAGGCGTATTCCACTCAATGTCGGCTATCTTCTTGCAATATTGTCTCACTTAGATGTCGTCTCTATGGAGATTTTTACACTCTTTGATGATATCAAATACTTTAAAATTGAGTTTATTAAAAATGTACAAGGTAATGAGCTCGTAGAAGTACAAGATATCATTGATAATGCCTTTGATATGCGCAGAGAGGTTCCGCTTAAAAAGATCAATATCAAACGCGATGAGATAAAAATCGACTGTGAGCATTCAAAAACACATGCCGAACTGAGCATTCATACGCAAAATCAAATGGGACTGTTAGCTTATGTCATGCATAAATTTGAAGAGATGCATATCAACATTATTACAGCAAAAATCCATTCAAGCAAATACAAAATACGAGACAGCTTCTTAATGGAAAAACAACATAACATATGCGATAATGTCGATAAAATTTATGAAATGCTATTAAATAAACAGTAGAGGACTTTTTTATGTGTGGAATAGTTGGTTATATCGGTCAAAAAAATACAAAAGAGATTCTACTCGAAGGGCTTAAAGAGTTAGAGTACCGTGGATATGACTCAGCAGGTATTGCGGTACTGAGTGATGGGGTATTTTCAAGTTTTAAAGCAACAGGAAAACTTATCAATCTTGAAGAAAAGACAAAAGATTTTACCACAGACAAGTTTGCTGTGGGTATCGGCCACACACGCTGGGCAACGCATGGAAAGCCAACAGAACTCAATGCACACCCTCATGTAGGAGAAAACTCTTATATTGTACACAATGGTATTATAGAAAATTATGCAGAATTAAAAAAAGCACTTATTGATGATGGCGTGACTTTTCTTTCGCAGACCGATACCGAAGTAATTGTCCATCAATTTGAGAAAAATCTTAAAGATGCCGATGATGCATTTAGTGCTTTTAAGAAAACAATAGCAGAACTTGAAGGTGCTTACGCCGTCTTGCTTGTGACAAAAGCAGAAAATAACAAAATCTTCTTTGCGAAACACGGTTCGCCTATGCTTGTCGGTATTAATGCTCAAGATGAGAAATATTTTGCCTCTTCAGATACACCGCTTATCGGTCACTGCACAGATGTAAATTATTTTGAAGATGGAGATTATGGGTATGTTTCGCATGGGGATATTCTCATATTCAATAAAAACAACCAGCAAAAACAACCTCATTTTGTAAAACTCTCTGCAAACAAACTCTCTGCTCAAAAGGATGGCTACTGCTTCTTTATGGAAAAAGAGATTTATGAGCAAAGCAATATCATAGCCGATACACTACTTGGACGCGTTACGGAAAAAGAGATCATCTTTGAAGAACTTGATACAAAGTTGTTTGAAGGCATCAATGAGATAAAACTTTGTGCATGTGGGACATCCTATCACGCAGCGCTTACAGCTTCTTATATATTTGAGCGTTACTCAAAAATAAAAACATCAGTAGAAATAGCATCAGAATTTCGCTATCGTGAGCCAATTATGACCAAAGATACTCTTTTTGTCGCTATCAGCCAGAGTGGTGAAACAGCAGATACGCTTGAGACATTAAAAATGGCAAAAGAAGCATCTCTCAAGACACTTGTTATATGTAATGTAGATAACTCTTCTATGGTGCGTCTTGCAGATGCGACAATCCTCATGCGAGCAGGAGTAGAAAAAGGTGTCGCATCAACAAAAGCATTTGCAACGCAGGTCACTGTATTTTGGATGCTTAGTCTCTATTTAGCAAAACTAAAAAACTCTCTCACGCAAGAAGAGATTGTACATCAACTTGAGCTTTTGCGTGCCATTCCAACATCTGTAAAAGTTGAAAACAGTATGCATGAACGCATCAAGCGACTCTCAAAACGCTATCTTCACGGACATGGATTCTTCTTTATCGGACGCGATATATTTTTCCCACTTGCATTAGAGGGTGCACTTAAACTCAAGGAGATAAGCTATCTTCACGCAGAGGGTTATCCGAGTGGTGAGATGAAACACGGACCTATCGCCTTGGCAGACCCTGAACTTTTTACCATTGCTCTGCTTCCTGAACATCTTTTATATGAAAAGTCCAAATCAAACATAGAAGAACTTAGCGCAAGGGACTCAACGATTTGTGCCATTAGCCCGATAGCATTTGAGAAAGCAGATGACTTTATTCAAACAAAAAAACAAAAAGATTATATGTTGGAATTTTTTGAAATAATGGTTGTTGTTCAGCTCTTATCATTTGAAATCTCTATGCGTCTCGGTAACGATGTAGATATGCCAAGAAATTTGGCGAAAAGTGTAACAGTGGAGTAGTGAGATGAAAAGTAAATTAAGCTCCCCTCCTCTCTTGGAGTGGTAATTTAAATTCATACACCTTTTTTAATACTCAAATAATGAAACACATTTTCAATGTCTATAAAGTTTAGCTTTCGTTTAAGCTACTCTTTATAGGATGGTTTTACTAAACTACACTCCCAACCATCATACATACCCCTTAAAGATTCAGCCATATCAGTTATCTCCATACTAAGCGCATCTATATAATAATAGTGTGGTTTATCTTTTCTGTAAAACTAAATCCCATACATGATTTTTCGGTAGTGTAAAATAATTTCTGTAAATTCCAAATTAACTATGATTCTCAACTTTCGCACATAGATTTCACTAAATCCACGAACTTAAGTTGAGTATTAAAGCCCATAAATAGCTACTTTTTATGGCAAGAAAAAAGATAAACTTGAAACACTTCTCTTCAAAGATATTCTATCTAAAGAAGTTCTTGTATGGAAACATGTACAAAGTGAAAATGTGTCACTTTCATCAAAAGAGAGTTATACAGCGATATATAACAATGCATCCAAGATGAAAAAGTTACTAAAAATTCATAATGGATTTACGAAAAGTTTGAAGTTAAAAATAGTCGATGATTATCTTGTTAGCTATAGGAAAAAATGATTATTTAGGAGCCCAGAATTTTTCATTAAGTC
>JANEIH010000027.1 GCA_024513425.1 Sulfurimonas sp.
GTTGGTGTCTGGGGTGTTGGTGTCTGGTGTGCCAGTGTCTGGTGTGTTGTTAGTACCGTCTCCACAACCTGTCATTCCTATCGCAATAACAATAAATATCGCTATAAATATCTTTTTAAAGTTCATATCAAACTCCTAATTATAGATTAAGATGGAGAGCACTTCTAAGTCCGCCATCTTTTTTTAATTTTCACAACTTCCTTTATTGTATCAAATTCTAACTTAATCTAAATCTTAAAAAGAGTTATTAATTTTAGTCATTGTGTAATAAATTTTCATAAGCAAATATCCATCGCACCGGCCATAGTAGTATCCAGAGATAAAAAAGCGGAAAAAGTAGTGTTTGAAATATAAAAACAGTTATGAGTGTAATAATGTTATGCGTTGCATTATCAATGCTTTGTTGCAAAGCATCAAGTTGTTTTGAGATATTGAGATTGGCAACAATAGAGCTATATTTGTTGTCAAGTGACTGAAAAAATCCACTCTTTTTTTCTGTTTTCATCACTACTCTATTTCTCTTTTGAATATCTTCAAACTCTTCTTTGGTTGTTGTAATAACCTGTGTCGCCTCTTGATACTGTTCATCAAGCAAGGCATTATACATTAACTGTGAACTGTAAACAAAGATAATTGCACTAAAACGCACTATTATCAAAAGTGCAAAAAATTTTAAGCTTATACTGAAAAAAAGTCTATTTTGCAGCTGTTTTATCCATAAAACTCCAATACTTACAAAAGCACTCACACCCAAGGCAAACTGTAGAAAAACTTTTGAGCTCAATGTCAAAAGAATTTTTTGCACCCCTAAAGATATGGAAGAAAAAAGCATCACCCATGAAAAGCGTTCGACCATATCATTAAAAGGATCAAGCACCTCCCCTACGCTCAAATTCAATCCGATACCCACAGGAGTCAAAGAGAGTTCGGTACCTTGAATCAGGGAGATGGTAGCATTAAGTGCTTTTGCTAGACCAAAAGCTACCATCGCTCTCTCAAACGAGGCATCTAAAATCTGCATCGCTTCTTTGTCGATCTCTAAAAATAAATTGAAAGCAAAAAGAATTGCAATTATAAGTGTTAGCCAAATTTTCATAAAAACTCCTAATGATTAATAAATAGTTTTTCGATATAATTTTATAAAATAAATAAGAGAAAATGATGCATTTTGAACCATATCCGTTCGAGAAACTAAATGAACTACTAGAAAACATTATACCAAATAAAAACTATGAACCCTCTGTTTTAACAATCGGTGAGCCACAGTTTGAAACTCCGGAATTTATCCAAAAAGCACTACAAGCAGCCTCTTCACTTCTAAAAAAATACCCAAAAACAACAGGTGAGACAGAGTTGCGTGAGGCGATGCGTACCTTTGTAAAAAGAAGATTCAATGTTACACTTAGTGATGCTGAAATAATTCCGACATTCGGTACACGCGAGGTACTTTTTAACTTTCCCCAATTCCTCCTTTTTGACAAAGAAAAAAGTGTAATGGCCTACACAAACCCTTTTTATCAGATCTATGAGGGTGCTGCCATTGCAACACATTCGGAGGTGATTCATCTCAACCTCACGCAAGAGAATAACTTCAAACCGCAAATCAATAAAACAGATTTGACACGCTGTGACCTTGTTATTTTAAACTTTCCAAATAATCCTACAGCTGCAACACTCTCACTAGAAGAGTTGGGTGCGTGGGTAAAACTTGCTCTCAAATATGATTTTGTATTGCTTAATGATGAGTGTTATAGTGAGATCTACAGACAAAACCCTGTTCCTTCACTGCTTGAAGCTGCAAAAACAGTTGGTAATGAGAGCTTGAAAAATATTCTTGTTATCAATTCCATCTCAAAACGCTCATCTGCACCAGGACTTCGTTCGGGTTTCATTGCAGGCGATCAAGAGATACTAAAAGAGTATATGAAGTATCGTACCTACATAGGATGTGCTTCACCTCTGCCTCTGCAATATGCAGCATCTCTTGCATGGAGTGAAGAGTCTCATGTGGAAAGATCGCGTGAAATCTATCGTCAAAATTTTGCTATTGCAAAAAAGATTTTAAAAACAGAAATTCCAGAAGCTACATTTTATCTCTGGATAGATGTCGGTGATGCACTCGCATTTACAAAAAAGCTCTATGAAAAGTACAATGTAAAAGTGTTGCCGGGAGAGTTTTTGGCACGCAAAGATGCCAACGGTCAAAATTCTGGAGTTGGATACATCCGCATCGCTCTTGTGGAGTCTCCAGAGAAAACAAAAGAGGCATTAATGCGCATCAAGGAGTGTTTAGGTGAGTAAAAAGGCATTGAAAAAGAAAATCTTAGAAGCACAAAAATCAGCAGACATCGCCTCTTTGTATCTACTAGAACAAGAAGTAAATGAACTTTTTGATGAAGAGACACTTCACGGATATTATGCAAACATCTTGGACTTAGCATTAGAAAAGCTAACAGATACACTTGAATCTCACCGTATAATGGATATGTGTGATGTTCAAGATTTTGCAACCCTGCGTGCACTCTATGAGTATGCAATGGAACACTATAGTGTAAAAAAAGCAAACGATGCAGCAGCACTCTTTGAAGTACTTAGCGGACTTAGTCGTGATGAAAAATTCTCAAACGCTATGAAACTCCATCAAATAGCGGCTTTAGAGAATCTCTCTTTAGATGATTTTCTAGAGAAGATAGCCGACTTACCGGCAACTGAAAAAGCTAGAACATTTTATGTTAGTCACTTTACAAAAAAGGCACAAGAATTGCTAAACAACAAAAGTAAAAAGGGATAAGCGGTATGAAGATTCATTTTATCGGTATTGGCGGCATAGGTATTTCAGGACTTGCGCAATATATGCAATACAAAGGGCATCAGGTGAGCGGCTCTGACATCAAAGAGACACTTATCACTAAAAAACTTTGCGCACTTGATATTGAGATAACCATCCCTCACGCAAGCTCTGCAATAACAGACCAAGATCTAGTCGTTCACTCTGCCATCATCCGCCCTGACAATCCTGAAATAGTTGCAGCAAAAGAAAAAGGCATCGAAGTCTTGGCTCGCCGTGAAGCTCTGTTGAGAATCTTAGATAACCAGAAGGTCTACTCTATTGCCGGTGCTCACGGAAAAAGTACAACAACAGCAATTCTTGCTTCTGTTATGGATGGTTCAGCCATCATCGGAGCAGAATCTAAAGCATTTGGTTCTAATGTTCATTATGATAATACAACAGATATCATGATATTTGAAGCCGATGAGAGTGACGGAAGTTTTTTAAACTCCAACCCGTACTGTGCCGTTGTCGTCAATGCAGAGCCTGAACATATGGAGTATTATGACTATAACTATGAGCGTTTTTATGACTCATACAAAACATTTATAAAATCGGCAAAATATCGTGTACTCAATGCCGAAGATCCATTCTTGGCAGCACTCATGGATGAAGTGGATGCCAAGTGGCTCTACCCCTCAAAAGATATCTATGACATCAAGTATGTGCTTATCAATAACGAACCACATACTCGCTTTAAGTTTCGTAACTTTGGAAGCTTTGATGTTTGGGGATTTGGAAAACATATTGCATTAGATGCGGCTTTGGTAATCCTTGCAGCATCAGACTCTATGGATATTGAAGATATTCGCAAAAAACTTCTTCTATTTAAAGGAATTAAAAAGCGTTTTGATGTTGTGGGACTAGAAAACAAGAGCGTTATTATTGATGATTATGGACACCACCCTACTGAGATTAAAGCTACTTTTGAATCGGTAAAAGAGTATGCACAGCTTAAAGGTTTTGATAAGATCACTGCTATCTGGCAACCACATAAATACTCACGCACGATTGATAATCTTGATGCGTTTATAAAATGTTTTGAGGGTGCCGATGAACTTATCATCCTTCCTGTCTGGGCAGCGAGTGAAGCTCCGCGTGAGATTGACTTTGAAAAGAAATTTAAAAGCTACAATCTAACAATGGCAGACTCTATCAAGCGAGCCGACAATACCATTACCGTGGTAAAAGACAAAAAAGAACTTGAAACGCTTGATAGCGGTCTTATTATCGGTTTTGGTGCGGGTGATATTACCTATCAGATCAGAGGTGTCAATTAAGTGGGCTATATTTATGGGTTTATCATAGCAGGGATACTCCTCCTTGCTATGTACTATTTTATAGAACTCACTACAAAAAAGAAGCTCTCTATAGCACTTGCTTTTACTCTGATAATCATGACAGCTATTACTTACAACAACCACAAAAAGAAACAGCAAGAGAAGATGCTTGAGGTCATTATAAAATATAAACAGGCAAAGAACATTCATTGTGGCGACAGAGATATAAACAGCTCAACCTACTCCCTTAGTATTGGTACCTACACTTTTATAGGAAAGAAAAATACTCCGCACTATGCAGAGATGATTGATGCTTTGACATGCCAATAGATACAAAGTCCAATAAAATAACAAAACTGATCCATCAACTTGACCTGCAAAACCACATTGCAGAGTTTGAGAGTTTTTTCTCACGCAAGCATACCCTCTACATTGAAGGCGATCAAGAACTTCACTTTCGCTATATTACAGCACTTAATAAGCTTGAATTTAAAGCACCGCCGAAAATTGCTGACTTTACAGAGATAAAACTCCATTTGAAAAAACATGGTGTATTGAACTTTGATCAGATATTTGAGATAGTAAAAATTGTCAGATATTTTCGCTACTTTCAAAAGCGTGATCTTGAAGGAGTTATTGGTGAGTGGATGGGGAAGTTTGTCATACCTGAAAGCTTTTTTGAGATAGAGAAGTACTTCACAAGCGAAGGAAAATTTGAAGAAAATCTTGATGCGACACTCTTTGGACTCTCACAACGAATAAAAGAGTATAAAAATGAGATAAGTGGGGCGCTCAAACGCATAATGAACAGTTCCAAACTTGTCGGCTATCTCGTCGATACACAGGTTCACTATATCAACAATGAAGAGTCTCTCCTTGTTCGAGGTGGTTTCAATCATATACTCAAAGGTGCTGTTATCGGGCGTTCAAGTGGAGGATTTTTTTATGTAGCACCAGATAATATCTTAAAAACAAAAGAGAAAATCCGCCACATAGAACAAGAGCGTGAAGCAATATTTTACACCTATGCAAAAGAGTTCTCACAAAAACTGACAGAGCTACTTCCTTTTATACATTTTATAGACAAAGAGTTTACCAAGTTTGACAACTATCAGGCACGCACACTGTTTGCTAAGAGTAAAAACCTTGAACTCTTAAAGAGTCAAAGAGATTCCAAGATATTTCTGCAAAAGTTCGTTCATCCTGCTCTACATCACGCAAAGCCTGTTAATGTTGATTTTTCAAAAAATATACTCATGATAACAGGTGTGAATGCCGGCGGTAAAACAATGCTTCTAAAATCTATTCTAGCGGCTGCTTTTATGGCAAAATATATCATACCGATGAGACTCAATGCAGCAAAATCTCATATTGGAAATTTTAAAGCGATTGAGGCTGTCATTGATGATCCGCAAAATGTTAAAAATGATATCTCTACATTTGCGGGACGCATGCAACAGTTCGCTCATCTCTTTAGTTATAAAAATGCGCTTATTGGTGTCGATGAGATAGAGCTCGGAACTGATTCTGACGAAGCTGCGGCTCTTTTTAAGGTCATCTTGGGTGATTTAATAAAACGGGGACACAAAATCGTAGTTACAACTCACCATAAGCGTCTTGCTGCACTTATGGCTGACCGTGACGATGTAGAGTTGATGGCAGCCATCTATGATGAAGAAAATCGTCGTCCTATCTATGAGTTTATGCAGGGTATCATCGGTAAAAGTTATGCTTTTGAAACAGCCTCACGCTACGGAATAGCAAACAACCTTGTCAATGAGGCGAAAAGAGTCTATGGTGATAACTCCCAAAAGCTCTCTATGCTTATAGAGCGAGGAAGCCAGCTAGAGCGTGAGCTAAAAGACAAACATCAAAAAGCAGATAAAAAACTAGAAGAGCTTCATAAAAAAGAGCAATCTTTAAAAGAGCAAAAAGAGCAACTAAACCAAGAGCTACAAAGACAAAAAGCACAACTCAAACAGGAGTATGAACTTGCTATCAATGAAGCGAAAAAAGCAGCGCGTGAGGGTGATACAAAAGCCATTCATCGTGCTATGAATAAAGCCAAAAAAGAGCTTCCGAAAAAGGAAAAAGAGCTTATGAGACGAGATGTCTCTTTTAGAATCGGTGATGCGGTAAAATACCACTCACAAAGTGGTATCATTGTCGCTATGAAAGGCAAAAATGAGACTATTGTTGAGATAAACGGTATAAAAGTTCATGTTCGGACAAAACATCTCAAACCAACTAAAATCATCAAACAGAAGCCACGCACCGATATTAATCTCAATGTCACAAAAAAAGCAGGTCTTAAGTGTGATCTTCATGGAATGCGAGCCGAGGAGGCGACAGAGACACTTGATAAGTTCTTAAATGATGCACTTATTAATGGTTGGGATGAAGTGCTTATCTATCATGGCATAGGTACCGGTAAGCTCTCCTATGTCGTCAAAGAGTTTCTAAAACAGCATCCTTGCGTGAAGAGCTTTGAAGATGCACCGCAACATATAGGTGGATTTGGTGCAAAAGTGGTATATCTCTAGTGATATAAAAAGCTCTCAAGCAAGCAGTGATCTGCGTGAGATACTTCAGGAAAAATATCAAAAAATATGGGAGCTATTCTGATGGCAAAAAAAGTAGCTATAATCGGTGGAGGAGCAAGCGGTCTTTTTTGTGCAATTCTTTGTGCGGAATCAGGATGTGAAGTAAATCTTTTTGAGCAAAACAATAAACTTGCCAAAAAGATTTTAGTCTCAGGGAACGGTCACTGCAATATAAGCAATCAAAATCTCTCAACTACAAACTATTTTGGGGAAAATCCTGACTTTATCGATTATGCACTCAACTCTTTTGGATTTGTCCATTTTAAAAAATATATAGAATCCATGGGATTACTTTTAGATAGCAAAACCGATGGAAGAGTTTACCCGATGAGCAATGAAGCAAAAAGTGTAGTGCATATCTTTAAAGAGCGTACTCGTGAGCTAGGTGTTATCATTCATCTCAATGCAAAGATAAACTCCATAAAAGAGTTTCTTAACAAATATGATGCGGTAGTTGTAGCTACCGGCTCACGAGCTGCAACTCATCTTGGAGGGTCTAGTGACGGGGAGAGATTTGCTCAAGAATTTGGACACAATATCGTTCCGGCCTATCCATCTTTGGTTCAGTTAGAAATAGACTCTAAAATAGTACATAAAATGGCAGGAGTAAAAATAGATGGTGAAGTAACACTCTTTATAAACCACCAAAAAGAGCTAACAACAAGTGGTGATATTCTTTTTACAAACTACGGCGTATCGGGTTTTGCCATACTCGATATCTCACAAGGCGCAAGCAGAGCACTTTTAGAGTTTTCACATGTAAGTATAGCATTAAACCTTCTACCAAACTTTACTGTACAGAAACTTTCTACATACATCATAAATATAGCAAAAAAACATCCTGTTTTTGGGATTTTAGATATCTTAACAGGAGT
This sequence comes from Sulfurimonas sp., assembly GCA_024513425.1. GTDB lineage: Bacteria > Campylobacterota > Campylobacteria > Campylobacterales > Sulfurimonadaceae > Sulfurimonas. Next base: position 7,589 of record JANEIH010000027.1, read on the forward strand.
GCTTTCAATAAAAATAGTGACAAATTTACTTGATTACCTACAACTCTCTCACGCAACAAGAGGAGCAGAACTCACACCAAAACTTGCTAAAAAAATAGCAAACACCATACTAAACTGGCGTTTTGAAGTAGAAGATACCCACGGATTTCGTCACGCAGAAGTAAGCGGTGGCGGCATAGATGTCATTGAGATAAATCCAAAAACATATGAGTCACTAAAACAAAAAAACCTCTACTTTACAGGAGAGGTTTTAGATATTGTCGGAAGACGCGGGGGCTACAATTTTGCCTTTGCCTGGAGTTCTGCTTATTTGGCTGCGCAAGATATTATAAAAAACTAATCTACTTCTTGCTATAATAGACCTCTTACATAGCTCCTGCAAAGATCAAAAAAAGAAGAGATAAGGGGAAAATTTATAGATGAATGATGAAGTAAAAATTTTAAAAAAAAGCATACAAGATCTTTTTACCGCAAAGATGCTGTGGTACTCCATACTCCCTTTTATTATCAGTATAACAGTGCTCTATATCCTCTTTTTTATAGTAGCGGGTATCGGGCTTGAACAACTTGGAGTATTGGAGGTAAACTCTGCACAAACTACCATTGAAAATGGCCTCCCTCATACAGATAGTTTTACAGCCACACTTGAAGGTACGGCTATTATCAAATTTTTAATGAGCTCTGCACTTACCTCATGGATAGCTACATTTTTAATCTATACCATCGGTGGCTTTATGACGCTCTATCTCTCCATCTTTGTTGCAGTGATTATTATCGGATTTTTAACACATATGATCTTAAAAGAGGTTCAGATGCGTCATTATCAGGATGTAGAAATGGTAGGATACTCCAATGCCATTGAGAGTCTCTTTTTAGTGATGAAATGGTTTTTTGTGACAATCATTCTCTTTTTAGTGATGATACCGCTCTACTTCATTCCTCTCATCAATATTATCATCTTTAATCTACCGCCTTACTACTTCTTCCATAAGATGATGACTTACGATATAAGCTCTAACATCTGCACAAAAGAGGAAGATATGAAGATCCGCTTTTTTTACAGAAATAGACTCAGACTTAAGACTTTAGGACTCTATCTACTCTCACTTATTCCGTTTGTTATATTTTTTGCTTTGGTTTTTTATGTTATCTATCTCGGGCACAGTTACTTTACAACAGTAAGAGAGTTAAGAGATGAGGCTTAATCCTCCTCTCTCTCCTCTTTCATAACAAGCGCTCGATAGTTTTCATCTTTTGCAACCAAACCGGCTTCATAAAGAAACTGGCTTGGTAAAAAGTTCTGTTTTTTAATTTTGTCATACTTTGCATAGCTTAGATAAAGCATATCTTTTGCACGCGTAACCGCCACATAGAAGAGGCGCCTCTCTTCATCAAGACTACCGCCTCGTTGCATTAGCTTTCTGTTTGGAAAACGACCATCCATTAGATCCACCACATAGACCTCTTTGTACTCCAAACCTTTACTTGCGTGCACGCTCAAAAGGTTCACTCCTTCACCCTGCGTGAGATCAGATGAGCCTAGTATCATTGCATTTAAAAATCTATCGTGCTCAGTGTATGGTTTTGCTAAATCTTGTAAAAGAAGCATCCTGCGTGAGATACGCACCATCGACTCCTCTTTTTGTTTCTCATCAATATTTCCATCTTTAAGGGTTGCCCTTTTTAAGCAGAGGTATTCGCCGATGTATTTAAAAAGATCAGATTCTGCAATCTTGCGTACGATTGTTCGGGGCTGTTTGATGCCCTTTAACTCACGAAAAAGCAGATAAAAATTATGTAAAAAAGTTGCTGACTCTTTTGTGAGTTTTGGGTGCTTGAGGATTGGGTTTTTCATAAACTTTGATTCAAATCCAAGCTTTACATACTTCCCTACTGCACCAAGTTCTAAAAAGTCATCAAAGAGACCAAGCTGATGGTTGAGTTTACGCTTCTCAAAAGGATTTTTCTGTGATTCATCAGGTGCATATAAACCATAAAACATACTGCCATGCCCCAAAGACTTTAGAGCAACATAAAGCTCTTTTGCCATCGCAGACCCAATACCTCGTGCAAATTCAAAAAGATGAATGAAAGCCATCATATCAGACTCATTAATAAGCAGTGTATACAGATCAAGAATAGCTTTTACCTCGCGTGAGTCAAAAAAGCTTGTGCCGCCTTTACGCTTACAATCGATACCAAGCTCACGCAGTCCTACTTCTATGCCATCTGCAGAGGAGTTATTGCGAAAAATAACAGCTATCTCTTCACGCGGTGTAGTCGTTTGCAAGATCTTGTCCGCTACGCCGTGATACTGGTCAAAAAGCTCATCAAATGCCAAAAACCTTGGAGGTTCGGCATCATAGTTTCTAGTAACTTCTAGTTTTTTTGGATAAATTCTCTCATTTATCTCTATAACCTTATTTGCTAGAGACAAGATCGGCATCGTTGAACGATAGTTTTTTGTTAAGGTATGCACCACTGCGTGAGGATACTTCTTTGTAAATGAACCGATAATAGTAATATCTGCACCATTAAAAGCATAGATACTCTGGTCATAATCTCCAACACAAAAGAGCGATGGTGGATTCATCGCATCGATAAGCGTACCTTGAAGCGCATTGGTATCTTGATACTCATCAATAAGCACCTCTTTGTAGCCAAGTTCGGTATCTTTAGCCATCTTTCGAAACTCTAAAAGCAGGTCATTGAAGTTTAAAAAACCATACTCTTTTTTTAAAGCTTCAAACTCATCAACCACATCGGCATATATCATAGCAAAGAGCTCATGTTCAGGATAGTTTTCAACAAGCCAAGACTCAAAATGTTTCTCTAACTCTGTATTTTGATAGTAGGAGTAAAGATCATACAGATAATTCCCTCCATAAGGCTGAACATCTGCATCTATATGCATAAAAGATCGCTTTTCAAATACAGAACGAAAGAGCGTCTTAAGTTCCCGTTGCTGTTTGAGTACAACTTGTTTATCGTGTTTTTTAAGCCATCGGTAACTTACTGCGTGAAAAGTTCCCGTATCTATTCTCTTGGCTGTATCTGCACCAAAATACTCTGCTACACGAGCAACCATTTCAGCAGCAGCCTTATTGGTAAAAGTCAGTAGAAGTATCTCTTGCGGGGCTACACCAAAGTTTAAAAGATAAGCTATTCTTCCCACTATGGTAGAAGTCTTTCCGGTTCCGGCAGAAGCAATAATAAGGTTTTGATTAGATGAGGAAGTAACAGCCGTATACTGCTCTTCATTTAAACGCGATAATGGCATGACGGAATTATACCTTGTAACTATTAAAGCGTGCTAATTAGTCAGCATAATACCCCTAAAAATCAAGAGAACTTTCATACTGCCTATTTTAATATAATAAACCCCAAAAACTGAGATTTGCAGATGAACGGTTTCAATGAAGCTATTGAAGCTGTTTACTTAAAAGCAAAGATACAGCGTTGTATCATGCACCAGATAAGAAGTTCACTTCGTTATGTCTCTTGGAAGGATAGAAAGGCAGTAGCATCTGATTTAAAAATGATTTATGCCACAAATCCTATTGAATCGCTCAATTCCAGTATTAAAAGACATACAAAATCCAAAGGCTCATTTCCTACGATTGATGCAGCTTTTAAGGTGCTTTATTTATCTACACAGGAGGTTCAGGAAAAATGGAATCGTAATGGTTTATGTAATTGGAGTGAAATTTACCCTTAACTTTGTATATTTTTCAAAATATCAAAAACTGTCTTGATTTTTAAGTTAGAGTAACTTCTCCATCAGCTTGATATGGTATGACTCCTGATAGTTGATAAAGTCGAAAAATTTTGAGAGTTTTTCATCTTTGATGGAATCACTGAGCTCTTTACACATCTCTTTTGCGGCCTCCTCTTCTGCTATGCCGTCTTTTACAAATTTGTCCAGATCTTTAACAACATAGGTCATCCTATGAAGCTCACGCGGGAGTGCAAGAATGCCGAGTTTTGCCATCATATTTCCAAAAGATTTAAGATGGAAGTGTGACTCATCGACAAGATCTTCAAAGACATTGAAGTGAAGCATATTTTTTGTGCGTGCCTGCATATATGCATAGACTAAAATGAGTTCGTACTCTTTATAGGACTCTTCAAATAAAAAGAGTGTCAATGCATCGATTTGACTCTGATCTAAATCTTCCCATTTTCTCTCCATATTAAAAGCGGTCACTTCGGCATTATTTACAGGATTAGCAAGGAGTTCGGCAACATACTGCAAAAGATAGGTATCGTCTGTTTTTACACGCTCTCCCAAGGTTGTATCGGGGTAGAACACCTGCGTGGCTTCTATCTTCTCTTTGAGTACTTTTAGTATAGCAAAATTACTCTCTTGTTTTAGAAGTACCATATCTCTGTCATAGTTATAATCTTTACCGCTCTCTAAGACCTTATTGCCAAACCATTTCATATGGCGAAATGCGATTTGTGAAAAGTCATAAAGATGTGATTTAATTCTCTCATCGTCTATTGCAAAAGATGCAAAAAGGATGTTGAGCCACAGTTCATGTTTTTGTTGGTATATTTTATTTGTCATTTTCCTCTTCCTCTTCTTGTGATACTTCACAACTCTCTTTCATTTTTAAGAGATGTAGTTCTTCATCAGTGCCGTCTTGTTTGTTTTCATAGTTTTTAAGAGATGCTATAAAAGCGGTAAAGACAATATCTGCACAAACCTGCTGTTGTGCGGAGAGTTTACCTAGTTTGTCATGCATCTTTTGAATCGCTTTTTGTGCATAATCAACATCATTCTCTTTTATCATCTCTGTAAACATTGAACCAATAACAACAGTATCTTGACATCCGTTTGTAGCAAATTTTACATCTTTTACTATTTCATCTTTGAGTTTTGCATAGAAAATGACATACTCTTTTGTCTTTTCATCAAGTGCTACTCCAGTGCCATCTGCATCATCAAGTTTTCCGTAGTTTTTTGGATACATTAGATGTTCTAGAGTTTCTGCAGACATACCTTCGGGCATCTTTACATCTTCAAACATTTTACCATCCTCTAATATTTTATTTTTGCAAGGTAGAGTCCATTTGGTGGAGCTGAATCTACTTTATGGTTTATATCGCCAAGTTTTTCCATAATCTCCTCTTTGCTTAGTTTTAAAAGTGAGCCGACCATCATTCGAATCTGACTTCTTAAAAATCCATTTGCTTCAAAGTTAAGTATTATATACCCTTTATACTTATAGGCAAATGCTCTGTATATCATTCTGATAGTTCTATTTTCATCACTGCCATTTTTCCTAAAGTGCTTAAAATCATGCTCACCGAGAAAGAGCTGCATCTTACGGTAGAGCATCTCAACATCGAGTTTCTCCCGAGAGTATGTTACAAAGTCAGCCTCAAAAGGGCTAAGTGGCGTATCTTTCAAGATATAACGATAGACTCTTTTTTTTGTTGAATATCTAGCGTGAAAATCATCACTTACCTCTTTAACACAAAGTACACGAATGGAAGAGGGGAGCATAAAGTTTAGAACAAGTTTGAGTTTTTTCGTGTCACGCCAGTAAGGAGGCAGATCAAAATGGCACACCTGTCCCGTGGCGTGAACACCACGATCTGTCCGACCGCTTACAATGACTCTCTGATTAATTCCAAGTCGTAAAAGAGCATTTTCAAAAGTACCGAATACCGTAGGTGAGATATCTCTTTGAACTTGAGAGCCGTGATAGTTGGTACCGCTATATGCCAGTGTAACAGCTACTCTCATTAGAATTTTCTTGCTATTGTTCTTCTATAAAACAGATAGCCTCCAAAAAGCCACCCGAGAGAAACGACTGCGATGGTGTAAAATCCAAGATACTTCTCTAGTGCTAAAACTCCTAAATAGTAAAAGAGAATCGTTAAAAACAAAAAGAGATAAATCTTCGATTTTTGATCTCTTGCGTGAACGACACCGAAAGTAACAATCAAAAAGAGTGTTGCGAGTGAAAAAAGACTCATTAGTGAGTTTCTGATAAACAGGTGTTTCTTCCGTCCATATCCCTCTTTTGAGAGCCAATACTCAAGCGGTTTTTTATAGTTCGTCAAGTCTGCTTTCATGGTGTCGTTTATCAACATTGTTTTAAAGTTTATTTGAGAAAATTTCTCTGTTGAGTAGCTATACCCTTCACCCTGCGTGAGCTTGAGTCGTAAAATTCCCGCATCATTGATAACCTCTGCCTTTTTTGCAGTAATGAGAATCTCCTCTTTTTGTTTTTTGTTAAAAAGAAAAACTTTCTCAAAAGTACCATCTTTATTTTTTTGACCAAGATACAAAAGCCAATCTCCAAAACTGTTACCAAACTCGCTTGCAGAGAGATTGAATTTTGCTTCACTCTTTTTGTATGAGACAAAGTTTTTCGAGAGTACCGTTGCGTGGGGATCAATAACCAAAAAGTTAAAAAACATAACCAAAGAGAGCAACAGTGCAGGCCAGAAAAATGTTCTTATGATAAAAAACGGTTTAGTACCCATAGAGAAGAGTACAATAATCTCATTATCATTTGAGAGCTTAAAGAGTGAGAGTGTCGCAGCTATGAAAAAAGTAATCGGCAGTGTATAAAAAAGCAGTTGCGGTAAGATGAAAATATAAAGCTTTGCCATCTCCCAAATCGTTAACTGTATAATAGCAGTATATGCTGCAAGTTTGATCAAAAAGATAATAGATGCAATACAAAACAGTGGTAAAAATATAGAAAGAAAAAGAGATGAGAAGTTAGTCAGTATATATTTTCGCAGTCGATTCATTAGTAGCTAGCCTTGATGTAGTCCATAATCTGTGAATCAAAAAGAGAGACAATCAATGCAGCCATTGCCAAAAAAGGTACATAGGGTACACGCTGTTCTTCGACTGAACGCCCAAGAACAAGTAACATAACAGGCAGCGCCAAAAGGGCAGATAAAAAGATAGCGACAAGACCGAGCTGTATGCCAAGAAGAGCCCCCATAGTAGCTGCCACCATAATGTCACCTTCTCCCACAGCTTCTATAAATGGCGTTCTATCATAGTGCCTATTCCATGTTGTTTTTGTCTTGAGTCCTGCTCGAAAAACAGAAGAGGTCAAGTAGTAAGAGAGTGCAAAACGCAACAGAGTAAATCCACCGGTAAAGAGCAGGGCATTTTGAAAGTTATGCAAAACGCCGTCAACACTCCATGCACCAAAAATTGCAAAGAGAATTGCCAACAGATTGAGTGAGTCCGGGACCATTTTATACTTAAAGTCAATGAGTGAGAGTGCAAGTAGCATTAAAAAACTCATAGCAATAAAAAAAGAGGTAAAAGAGAGACCATATTTAGAGGCTATTGCTAAAAAAATAAATCCGGAAATCAACTCTATGATTGGATATTGAACAGATATTGAAATTTTACAATAGGCACACTTTCCTCGCAGTAAAATCCATGACAAAAGAGGAATGTTGTGCCATGGTTTGAGTTTATTGTCACAGCATACACAGTGTGAACCTCCAAATACAATACTCTCTTCTTTAGGCATACGAACAATGATTACATTTAAAAATGAACCAATAAGAAGACCTAAAACAAAAGAGGTAATTATAGTATATTCCACTATTTCAATCCTCCAAATCTACGCTCAACTTTTTTAAATTTTTTGATGATTTTTTCCAACTCTTTTATCTTAAAATCCGGCCAAAGAGTATCGACAAAAAAGAGCTCTGCATACGCTGTCTGCCAAAGCAAAAAGTTAGAGAGCCTTTTATCTCCTCCGGTACGGATGAGCAGGTCAACATTGTGTTTACAATCAAGTGCATAAGAGAGTGATTGTATCGTAATGTTTTCTTCGGCACTTCGCAATTTCTCCACAGCACGAACAATCTCATCCTGTGAGCCATAATTGAGTGCCAAAGATTGCACAAGTCCATTGCAATGTGCTGTTTTTTCTTGAACTGTAGCAATCATTTTTTGTAGTGAATTTGAAAAGACACAAATATCGCCGATAGGTTCAAAGCGGACATTATTCGCAAGATAGACTTCAAGCTCGTTTTTAAGATAGTTCTCAAGCAGTTTCATTAAAAACTCCACTTCAATGCGTGGACGCTTCCAGTTCTCAGTTGAAAAAGCATAGAGAGTAAGACGCTCTATCTCTTCATTATTGGCACAATACACTGTTATCTCTTTAACAACTTTTGCTCCTGCTTCATGCCCTTTGACGCGTTTTTCTCCTTGGAGTTCTGCCCATCTTCCGTTTCCATCCATAATAATGGCTATATGTTTTGCTCTATTCATCCACTTCATCCTGAAAGCTTTTTACACTCTCTACTATCTCAAAAGAGAGAGAGAGTTTATCATTTTCCGGTAATGATGTAGTTTTATCTTTTGTAATAAATGCTATCTTATTTGTAGAACTGCCAAAGCTTGAAGAATCCTCTAAAATATTTAAACAGACGGCATCAAGTTTTTTGACTTTTAACATTTTTGAAGCATTGTCAATAGCATTTAATCTATCCATCTCTGCTTTAAACCCAATGGTCACCATACCATCTTTATCGATTAAGTCTAGCATATCTACATTTTTTTTAAGTTCAAGTTGCCATGCATCACCAAGAGACTCTTTTTTGAGTTTTCCACTCTGTTTAAATTTTGGTACATAATCACTCACGGCTGCGGACATAAAAAGATACGGTTTTTTTTGTATAAGATGGATATGCTCATCACGCATAAGTGTTGCTTTAGAGAGTTTTCCTTTTTTTGCGATGCGAATGGAGTCAATAAGATACTCTAGCATCTCTGCTGAACTCTCAACATCAATTTTATGCATATTTGCAGGGAGTTCACTATCAAATCTTGTTGCTATTAAGTTTACATCGGCACCTTTGAGATAGAGGGCAACAGCTAGCGCACTCGCCATTTTCCCACTTGAGAAGTTTGAGAGATAGCGAATATCGTCAATCTTTTCAATTGTACCGCCACCCGTTACTATAACGCGTCTGTTAGACCAAAATTCATCCCTTAGGAGTTCTCTTGCACTCTGATAAAAAATATCAAGCGGTTCTGCCATTGCCCCATCACCCATTGTTTTACATGCGAGCTCTTTTACCTGTGTATCTAAAATCGTATAGTTTGCAATACCGAGCATTTTAAGGTTGGCCTGCGTGATTGGGTTTTGCAGCATATTTGTATTTGCCGAGGGTGCTAAGATTTTCATATGCGGATATGCAAGTGCGCACTGGAGTAAAATATTGTCTGCGATGGCATTGGCAAGCTTTGCTATAGTGTTTGCAGTAGCTGGGGCGATGACCATAATATCTGCCCATTGCGTGATATTGATATGATTCAGGTCACTTGACCAATCTTCATTTGTATCATCTAAGACTTTGTTTGATGAGAGTGTTTCAAAAGTAAGCGGTGTAACAAATTTTTTGGCACTTTCACTCATGACGACACGCACTTCTGCTCCTGCTTTGACAAAGAGACGAATGAGCTCAAGGGATTTATACACGGCAATAGAACCTGTTACGGCTAAAAGAATTTTTTTATTTTGAAGTAAATTTTCTGTGATATTCATAAAAAACTTTCTAATTTTTTTGTATTCTATCGAAAATTATTTTATACTACCTTATATGGCTAGATATTGTAGTATAATTCCATCAATTATTATAGGATTTACAATGCAATTATTTGGAAAATTTTCAACAAAATTCGATATGGATTATCTCGTCGAACACTATATCTACATCAATGAAAGTGAAGATGAAAAAATCACACTTGATGACCTAGAGAGAATGCTTAAAAAAAAGCGTAAACATGTAGCAGGGACTATCTTTTTATATAACCCGCAAGAGTCTCCTGCGAAATATAAAATGAGCCGTTTTTTACAAAAAGATGGGTTTGATAAATATGATGAGTATGTGGCACTCAATGAATCTCCAAGAATGTATATTCTCAATGCTGCACTCAAAGGAGGCTATAAAGGAAAGCTTATAGAGATACGGTATCTCTTTAACTATAATCGTGAAAATATCGAACCGACTCCGATTTTAGAAGAGTTTGATGCAGACCTAGATAAGCTAAACTCAATGCAACTTACACGCTATGACAGAGCATTAAATTATATCGACATTCCAAATATTCGTCTGACTGGAAAATTTGTTTTTTTCGGTATGGGACATAAATATGACAGGCACCATAAAAATATTATCGCTTACGCTAGAGCACTCTCCAAACATATAAATAAGCTCGATAAAGCAGTTGTATTTATGCACGACAACAATTATGATGAAGATGAGTGTCGCCAAGTCCCCTACTTCCTCTCACCGTTTGCAACAGGTAAAATGCATAAAAAGCGTGCAGATGCCCTCAAAGATCTCTTTAAAAGCACTCCACCGCAAGTGGTTAAGATCTCCTCTTAGCCCAACGGGAAAAAAATCGTGCAGGAGCGATTCGCTCACTTATCTCTTGTGCGTTTAAAATATGCTCTTTTAAAATATGAGCAAGATAAGGAGCAAGTACAAAACCATAACCCCCACTTCCATTTATCATAGAGAGTTGCGGATAATATAAAAAATCTTGAAAATTCGGTTTTTTTACACGAATATTTTTCTCACAACACTCTAGTGTCTTGCGTGAGCATACAAGAGGACCGACAAGTGGCATATAGTCAAAGGAACCTGAACGCAATCCGGTATAATCTTGAACTATCTCTACATCACGCAGGTCAATAGTGCGTGAAGCCCTCTCTAAAAGCTCACGCCTCCCCTCTTCTACACCATAAGGCTCACTCGAGGTTTCTGGATGATAATGCACATTGTGTGTAGCACCTATTGCTAGATGATTACCGTCACGCGGTGAAATAGAGACAAACTGGTGAATGGAGTGTGGATTTTGCGTGCTAGTTTGAACATCGATTCTGTGTCCCCAAACCCCACGCAGTTCAATATAAGGCTCATTTAGCAATGTTTTATAAGCACCTGTTGCCAATATAAGCTCTTTTGCCGTATAGGTATCATCAATGAGCCAATATCCATCTTTAAGGACAATATTTTCTACTTTTTGCCTGATAAACTTTGCACCCTCTATCATTGCTCTACATATCTTTTGCGCATCTACGATACCCGACTCAAGAGAGAGGCTCTCTCTTTGTAATGCACTCTGCGTGAGCTTTGTTTTTAGATTTTTTTTGAGTTCTTTTAGAGGTAGTGTTGTCTTTTCTTTGAAAACTTGAAGCCTCTCATCTTCATCTGCATCTTTGGCAATATGTAAAAGTTGTGCTTTTTTAAAATGCTCGGAAAAATGTTTTTCATAATATTGCATAGAGTAGATAAAAGCATCTTCAATGATTGCTTTGAGTTCACCTGCTTTAGAGAACTTCGGAGAGATAAAAGCACCTGCTGCCCCACTGCCACCGCC
>JANEIH010000028.1 GCA_024513425.1 Sulfurimonas sp.
AAAAAAACCTGCGTGAAAAAATTCCTCTAAAAAGCTATATGGCATTTGGATAGAAAATCGAAAAATGGTTTTTAGAAAATATTTAAATAAGCTAGTTTTGAATATAATCTTTTTATGAATTTATTATCTGCAACAAACTTATCGCACTCTTTTGATTATGAACTTTTTAACAATGTTTCGCTTGAACTTAATGACAATGAGAGTATTGCTATCATAGGCATTAGCGGGAGTGGAAAATCGACACTTTTGCATCTTTTATCAACACTTTTAAAGCCCGATGGTGGAACGGTTGAACTTTTAGGAGAAGATATACTCTCTATGAAGCCAAAAAAACTTTCACTTTTACGCCGTAATGAACTTGGTTTGGTATTTCAATCACACTATCTTTTTAAAGGATTTAGCGGATATGAAAATCTTGAAGTGGCTGAGATATTGGTAGGGGAACCTATAGAAGAAGAACTTTTAGAGCGTTTAGAGATAAAACACTGCATCCACCAAAAAGTAACTGAACTCTCTGGAGGAGAGCAACAACGCGCTTCCATTGCGAGGGTTTTAACAAAAAAACCGACAATAATATTTGCAGATGAGCCAACAGGAAATCTTGACAAAGCAACAGCAGGGGAAGTGATGGAGCTCTTCTTTGAATATATTCACAAACACAAAGCAGGTATGGTTTTTGTTACACATGATGAGACTTTAGCATACTTGTGTGATAAGGTTTATAGATTAGAGAATAGAGAGCTGACAAGAGTGAAGTGATGGAGTTGACGCAAATATTTAATGAAACAAATGCTGTTGGCTATATACTGCTCTATTTTCGTTTTGCTGCACTTTTCATTGCCGTACCTATCTTTTCACACAATAATATTCCTATGAATATCAAAGCTGCAATGGCTTTTTTCTTTACGGTGGTTTTTTACACCTCTATGCCTCCTGTGCAAATTGCGCTTACTGTTCCCTCAATCATTATTGCAATTTTGGGTGAATTTATGCTTGGACTTGTTGTTGGTGTTGCCTTGCAAATTACTTATAATATCATTACATTTGCAGGTGGACAGATATCGTTTATGATGGGGTTTTCCATGGCAAGTGCTATTGATCCGCAGTCTGGTATCTCTATGCCGATTATCTCACAGTTTCTTTCTCTGCTTGCACTGATGTTGCTTCTTGTGCTTAATCTGCACCATTGGATGCTGCTCTTAATTGACCATAGTCTTAAAACTGTTCCTTTGGGTGGATTTATGATGAGCAATGATTTTTTTAACTATATTGTCCATGCAACATCAAATATGTTCTTAGTCGGTCTTATTATCGCTTTTCCTATCATTGCACTCTCTTGGCTAGCTGATGTTATCTTTGGAATGCTTATGAAAACTATGCCCCAGTTTAATCTTTTGGTTATTGGTTTTCCTATTAAGATTATGGTTGCATTTGCTGTTCTTATAGCAACGCTTACGGCAGTTATGCTGATACTCAAAGGTCAAATTCAAGAAGCTTTCAATGCTTTGGAGATGTTTTTTTAGTTTTTTAGGGTACAATAATATGATTTTAAACAATCATAGATGCTCTCATAAGGAATATATGTGAAGATACTACTGTTGAATGATAATCCGGTTGTAAACAAATTAGTTACATTAAGTGTGCAAAAGACTTCAGGTGAGTTAGATATTGTCCAAAATATTGATGATATAGTAAACGATTCCTATGATTTGGTGGTGGTGGATGACGGCATGGGCGGTGATGAAGCTTTAGATGAATTAAGAAAGAAACTTACTTTTTCTAAAAGTTTATATATCTGTGTTCGAGATGCACAAAAGAGTAAAAAGTTCGACACAACACTCAAAAAGCCATTTTTGCCGACAGATCTCATAGAGCTTTTTACTATATATGATAAAGAGATAGAAAAATGTGAGGAGCTACTAGAGACGCAGAGTGTTGAAGGAGTGGCACAACTAGATGAGCTTGATGAAACACTCATAGATGAAGAGTCTTTAGATGATGAAAACCTTGGTGAGAGTGTTTTAGATGATAAAGAGGCACAAAAGATAAAAGATCTTCTTGATGAAACAACTCTTGATACGCAAAGCTCTTTTGAGTTTGATTTGCATGCTGCATCCGCAGAGTTAGGTTTATCGTTAGATATTACCGAAGAGCTTGTCAATGATTTTATAGAACAGGCAGACTCCCATAAAGAAGAGCTTTATGCTTCGGTAGCAGCAGAAAATTTTGATAAAGTTCATGAGATAGCACATAAGCTAAAAGGTGCAGCAGCAAACTTACGAATCAAAGATGTATCTGATATGTTTGCTACCGTAAACAGATCAACAGACGCTACAGAGATACTAGAGAAACTAGATCAACTGTATGAAAGTATAGATAGATTGCGAAACGAAATGGCTGTTAAGGATATGTCGGAGGCCTCTAATGAAGAGAGTGTTGTCAAAGAGCACAATCTTGCTCTTGATGATGAAACACTGCCGGAGATCGCAGCGGCAGAGATAGATACACTTAATAGCTTAAGCTCTGAAGATCTTAAGCTTGCTCTTGGAGAAGAGACTTCAGAGGCATCGGCAGAAGATATTGAAGATGAAGAGAAAATTGAGGGAATTGAGGCACTGAAAAAGCTTTTAGAGGCACTGAACAATAAAGATGTGGCAACCTCCATAAAGGGAATAAAAATTACAATAAATATAGAGTTGGATAATAAATAATGAGTAAAATAAATGGTGCAGTTTTAGTTCTTTCAGGTCCGAGTGGAGCAGGAAAAAGTTCTTTAATCCATAAGATAATCGATGATATCGGAGAGTGTTATTTTTCTATCTCAACGACAACAAGAGCTATGCGTGAGGGTGAAGTTGAGGGTGTTGATTATCACTTTGTTGACAAAGAAGAGTTTGAGCGTGAAATAGAAGAGGATCAGTTTTTAGAGTATGCTGTTGTTCACGGTAATTATTATGGAACTTCATTGCGTTGCGTAAAAGAGGCACTTAGTGCAGGAAAACTTGTTATTTTCGATATTGATGTTCAGGGCAATTCTTCTGTTCAAAACAGGCTTGGAGATATTACAACTTCTGTATTTATCACACCGCCAACACTCTCAGAATTGAAAAAACGCCTTGAGAATCGTTCGACAGACAGACTAGAGGTTATAGAAAAACGCATAAAGATGGCACGCAAAGAGATTCAGCGTATATCAGAGTATGAGTATCTGCTTATCAATGACGATTTGGATGTTGCAGCTGAAAAGTTGGGTGTTATCGCTACAGCCGCTCGTTTTAAGAAATCAGATGATGAGATTGGCTTATTTGTAAACCAGTGGGAAGATATATAGGCTCGATGAGTTTATTTTGTAAGAGAAGTTACAGAAAAATAACGATATACTTCATCACTTAATTTTAAACAAGGAGATATGCTATGGGAATGCCTAGCGGAACAGAGTTACTAATTATTTTTGGAATTATCGTACTGCTTTTTGGTGCGAAAAAGATACCGGATTTAGCAAAAGGTATTGGTAAAGGGATCAAAAACTTCAAACAAGAGATGAAAGAGGTTGATGAGGTTGAGGCAGAAGCTCCTAAAAAAGTTGAAAAAAGTGAAGAGGTAGCCTCTAGCGAAGAAGCTCCAAAAACTACTACACAAGCGTAAATCTTGAAACAACGTGTATCGACGCTACTGCGTGAAAAGTTAGGTCGCGAAGTTGTTTTAGAAAAGCCGCGTGACCGCTCTTTTGGTCACTTTGCTACTCCTATTGCTTTCTCTTTGGCAAAAGAACTTCGAAAATCTCCTATGGTTATTGCCGATGAACTTGCTTCATCTTTTAAAGATGCAGATGAGTTCTCAAGTGTAGAGTCTGTAAAGGGTTACTTAAATTTTCGTCTCAGTGAAGATTTTTTAAGCAAATACGCTTCTTGGGCATTAGACAATCCACAAAAGTTTGCAACACAAGAAAAAAATGAGAAAATTCTTTTAGAGTTTGTCAGTGCCAATCCTACGGGACCATTGCATATCGGTCACGCAAGAGGCGCAGTTTATGGCGATACGCTTTACCGTCTTGCGAAACATCTAGGTTATGATATTACTGCTGAGTATTATGTTAATGATGCAGGAAATCAGATCGATTTACTTGGGCTTTCCATTCAACTTTATGGATGTGAAAATCTTCTTGATGAGACGGTAGAATATCCGGAATCTTACTATCGCGGAGAG
Organism: Sulfurimonas sp.; assembly: GCA_024513425.1. GTDB lineage: Bacteria > Campylobacterota > Campylobacteria > Campylobacterales > Sulfurimonadaceae > Sulfurimonas. Next base: position 4,207 of record JANEIH010000028.1, read on the forward strand.
TATTTAAATGCACTCTCACGCAATGCCTTAGAGAAGTTCGGTGCTGAGATTTTTTATGGCGAATCACATCGCCGTAAACTTGCAATGTGGGCTAAAGATGAAGTGATGAAGATTATTGTGAAAGATTTGGCAGATACAAACATCCATTTTGACACTTTTGTTTATGAATCTACACTTTATGATGATTGGGATAGAGTTATGAAGAAGATGGGTGATGGTATCTATGAAAAAGATAGCAAAATCTGGATAGCCTCTGAGGCAAAAGGCGATGAAAAAGAGAGAGTCGTTGTGCGTGAGGATGGTCGCCCGACTTATCTTGCAGGCGATATTGTCTATCATAACCAAAAGTTTGAGCGTAAATATGATCACTATATCAATATCTGGGGCGCAGATCATCATGGCTATATTGCTCGTGTAAAAGCTGCGATTGAGTATCTTGGTTATGACTCATCTAAGCTTGAAGTGCTTCTTTCTCAAATGGTGAGCCTTTTAAAAGATGGTGAACCATATAAAATGAGTAAGCGTGCCGGTAATGTTATTTTGATGAGTGATATTACCAAAGAGATAGGCGCGGATGCTCTGCGCTTTATTTTTGCAAGTAAAAAGAGTGATACTGCACTAGAATTTGACCTCTCTGAGTTTAAAAAAGAGGATAGTTCAAACCCAATTTTTTATATTCAATATGCACATGCTAGAATCAAGACACTCCTTTCAAAAAGTAAGCTCAGTGAAGAAGAGATAATGAAAGCAGAGCTCAAAGGTCTCGATGAGAATGCAGATGTACTTCTCTTTGATGCACTTTTACTGCCTGAGGTTGTTGAAGATGCATTTTCTACACGCCAGATACAAAAGCTGACAGATTATCTCAAATCGTTGGCGGCATCTTTGAATAAGTTTTATTATGATGTGCGTATGATTGGTACGCCTAATGAAGCGAAACTCTTAAAGTTGATGCTTATGGTGGCACTAAGCATTAAGACAGCTCTCTCTCTTGTGGGAATTACAGCAAAAGATAGAATGGTAAAAGAGGGTGAGTAAGCCTCTCATCTCTACTACTGCGTGAGGGTCTCTCTATTGCAACTGTACTGATTTTGTACTCTGCATCACCCTGCTTAATAGACTTAAAATAGGATATTTTAGCTTTTTGGCTACTAAAACCATTAGCAGTGGCTAGGAGTATCTATTGTGATACAACAATATTGAAAAACTTAGTGTAATTAAGAAACTTTTTATAATAAAGTATGGTACTATTACTATTATATGAAGTCAAGAGCAAAAAGGCAAAAAAATATTATGAGTATTAAAATAAGAGAGGCAAAGGCTGAAGATGCGCCTTTTTTAGCACAAATGATGTTGCAAAGTTCAAGAGCTGGAAAAAAAGATGGACTTTTTGATTTGGTTTTTGAAACAAATGACAATGCACAACTTTTAGAAAAACTTACAAAACTAACAACTACTGAGGCAAAAAGCCATTGTAACTATAGAAATTTTTTAATTGCTGAAATGGATGGACAGAGTGTCGGCACGTTATGCAGTTATGAACCTCGCAAAGCGACAAAAGAGGTCTTTATCAAAGCACTTCAAGAAGTTGGATGTTCTCAAACAATAGAAGAGACACTTAACGTTGTGCGTGAGTGTGAATTGGATATCAGTCGCACGGCAATTATGTTTGATTTTATGGAAGAGCTTGAAGGATTCATTGATGTTGGAGTCCTTAAAGCTCTTATGCAGAAATCACTCCTGACTGCACGCTTAAAAGGTTACGGTATAGCACAGACCATCATTGAAATTGGCTCTCTAAAGGCAGAGCTTTTTTATAAAAAACTCGGTTTTACTCCTGTTGATGAAAAGGGGTGTGAACGCTATAAAGAGACTTTTGGTCGTAGTGGACTCAAACTACTCTCAATCGCATTTTGATGAAAGGCTATTGAAATAGCCTGAAAAGAGTGCAAAAAATACCATAGGACTCATAGTGTGAAAAGTGTTGTGTGTTAGAGAAAATAGTATAAACGCCGTAGCATACAAAAAAGAGAGAATCTTATACTCCCTTTTTTGAATAGCAAAAGTAAAAAGTGCATAAATTATCATCAAAGATATAATCACTCCAACAACTCCTAGTTGGACACTAATAGTTAAAAATCCACTATGATAATCCGCAAAACGGCTAAGAAAACTTGCGTTAAAATTGTTTCTATCCGCATAGGTTTTAATATCATGCATATTGTAAGCAACTCCTGTCCCTAAAAGAGGATTATCAATAAAAGTTTGAGTGCCGATTATGGATAGTGCCAAGCGTGTACCGCCACTGCCTTCGTAATTATTTATCTCTATAACATTTGTGATATCATCATAGAGTTGCGTCGATCTTTTTTGAAAATTTGGACTTAAAGTATATGCGAGAAAAAAGGTGGTAATTAAGATGGAAATTGAGAGTAAAAATGCTTTTATTTTATGCTCTAAAGATGTAAAAATTGTCATAAAAATCAAAATGATAAAGATCACTTGACCGGTTCTCCCCCCATTTATAAAAAGATTTGTTGTTGCAGTGAGAAAAAAGAAGATATAGAAAAGTTTGTATTTTAGATTTTTTTTATAAAAAAAGCGTGCTAAAAGTACATTGATGGTAAATGCTAAAATTGTACTGTATGTCATATGGGACATAAAAGGTGTTGGGTCGGTCGGCAAGATGTTTTTGTAGTGAATAAGCTCAAAAAAGATAGCATAGGAGATTATCTCACTGATGAACATTGAGGCTAAAAATGCTGAGAGTATATGTGAAGTATATCTTTTATCAAAAGAGGAGTAAAATACAAAGATGATAAAAAAATGTCGGTATTTTGTAACATATTCAAAGGTAACTTCTGCATCTCCATACCATAAAATAGAGAGTAAACTAAATCCGATTAGAAGTGCAATGGCAATACTTAGAAGATTGTTTTTATAAAGGGCAAACTTCCTTTTCCAGTCTCCTTCAATAATCCACAATAAAATAGCTAAAATCTCAAAAAAATTGGTAGCGGCTCTTGAAATAGGAAAGCTAAAAGCATAAGCAATTAGAATATAGCTGATATATTTTTTATAATTTACACCGTTTATTCTCATCTATGCCTATGCCTTTTTATTAATAGTTTAGCAGAATAAGATTAAAAAAGATATAATTTCAGATATATTTACTGATTTATGAGTTGAAAATGAAAAACAATAGACAATTATTCTTATCTATAGTAGCTCCGTGTTATAATGAAGAGGCTGTTATAGATATATTTTTAGAAAAGATTTTTTACATTATGCAAAAGCTTGGTAAAAATTTTGAAATAGTTTTTGTCAATGACGGCAGTCGTGATGCTACTTTGGAGATTTTACAGGCAAAGTCAAAAGCATTTGCCGAGGTTCGTGTTATTAATCTCTCACGCAACTTTGGAAAAGAAGCGGCGCTTACAGCGGGTATAGATACTTCAAGAGGCGAAGTTGTTGTGCCGATAGATGTGGATCTACAAGATCCTCCTGAACTTATTTTGGAGTTTGTCAAAAAGTACGAAGAGGGGTATGATGTTGTAGTTGGAAAGCGGATTGACAGAAGTACGGATAGTCGAGCTAAAAGAGTGAGTGCCGAGACATTTTATAAACTGCATAATAAAATTTCAGATATAGAAATCCCGCATAATGTAGGTGACTACAGACTTATGTCACGCAGGGTGGTCGAGGAGCTTAAAAAGCTTCCCGAGACACAGCGTTTTATGAAAGGGATTTTTGCCTGGCTTGGATTTAAAACAGCAGTTATTGAATATAAAAGAGAGTCAAGAGTTGCAGGTGAGAGCAGTTTTAACGGTTGGAAACTTTGGAACTTTGCACTTGACGGCATTACAAGTTTCTCAACTGCTCCACTTCGTGTTTGGCTCTACTTGGGAATGGTGCTGGCTTTTATAGCTTTTATATACGGCTCATGGATCATTATAAAAACGCTGCTTTTTGGAGCAGATAGCCCAGGGTATGCCTCTATGATTACCGTCATCTTGTTTTTAGGCGGGATTCAACTGATGGGTATTGGCATTTTAGGCGAATATATCGGGCGAATCTATTTAGAGTCTAAGAATAGACCTATTTATATTGTTGAAGATGAGTATTAAAATTCACCTGCTGCAACTGTCCAAATATATCTTCTTTGGCTTTATAACAACGCTTTTGCATCTTTTTACGGCATGGGCGCTTATCTATCTTTTTGCAACTTCAGTTTTTAGTGCAAATATTTTTGCTTTTTTTACGGCTTTTGTATTTTCCTATATTTTTCAAACATTCTATGTTTTTTCGACCTCTTTTCATCTGACAAAACTGCTGAAATTTTTTGCGGTACAGTTTGGGACTTTCCTTTTTTCCTATACCCTTTCAGATATTTTTTTAATACAAAACAGCTATTTACATACCCTTGTCATTATTGCTATAATACCGTTGGTGACATTTATAATTCACAAATTTTGGACTTTTAAAGAGATATGATGCACTTAGAGAAAAACTTTATAAAAATTCAGACATTTTTACTTTTGCTAGGGCTTGGACTCTCGCTTTTTTATGCTTCACATCAAGTGCTTACAGGGGATCAGACCCAGATGCTCTATAAAGGCTATATGGCAGCATACAAAGGTATATGGATAAACTATGGTAATGCTGCAAGTGCAGTGGGAAATGTTCCAGGGAGTATGCTGACCTATGTTGTGGCACTGTCGGTGATGTTTTTTGATTCTCCATGGTCACCAATGCTCTTGTTGATTTTTTTGCATTTAGTATCGTACTTTTTGCTCGATGCCGTTATAAAAGATATCTTCAAAGCAGATATTCGTCTCGTATTTTTAATCATCTACTGGCTCAATCCTTGGTTTTTATTTGAAAATATACTCTATAATCCATCTTATCTCTTTTTCTTCTCAGCTCTGCATTTTTGGTCTGCCTATAAGCAGAGAGAACAGAGCTCTTTTTGGTACTCCTTTTTACAAATGCTCTCAATCGGTCTTGCTATGCAGTTTCACTACTCGTGGATTATTCTCTCTATTATTTCGCTCTATCTTGTATATAGAAAAATAGTGCAGGTAAACTGGTTTGGAGTGGCTTTTGGGGTGGTTGTCGTTAGCGTCTCTTTGGTTCCATATCTACAAGCTGTGATACAAAACAGCACTATTACAAAACATGCTGATGATACGGGGCGTTATATCGGTTGGGGTGGAATACATGTCTATCCAGTTTTAAAATCTTTTATCTACTGGTTGCGTTATAACTCATTTTTCTTTCCAAATAAGCTTATTATGAGTGCGCATTTTGATTGGATCGGTAGTACGCATATGGTACAGCTTATTTTTATCTACCTCTATAAAGCTCTTGTAGTTACCATTGGTGCTATAACTCTCTACTTCTCTTATAAGGCAAATCGTCTTTTGTATGATCGTCTTAAAGGGAGATTTTTTATGCGTAAGGCAAGCAGTTCTAAAGAAGAGTGGCTTTTACTCTATGTATTTGGGGCTATTTTAGGGGTTTTTATCAGTTCGATTTTGTCGCCGATTATCTTTAACTATTGGCATCTTATTATCATATTTCCATTTGCGATTATGCCGTTTTTGATCTATTTTAAATCTTATAGTCGGAACTATTTGCAAAAGTTTGTATTTTTTACCGTAAGCTACTTTTTGCTTATAAATATTATGGGTGCGATCGACAGTGGAAAGTATGATATCAAAGTCAATTATGTAGATGATGTTAATGCCTATGTCTCCAAGAGTGTAACCTCTTCAAAATAATGAGCATCTCTATGACCAAAATAGAGACAAAACTATAACTTTACGAAACAAATCAACAAGATGACTATTTTTTAATCAAAATTAAACCTGCTATTATTAATTTATAAGATATACTATATGCAGATAAAAATCAGGAGAAAACTAATGGGAAAATTCGTTAATAATATAGAAGATTTCTTTACATTTTGTGAAGATAATGATGTTCAATTTGTAGATTTAAGATTTACAGATATAAAAGGTGCATGGCATCACCTTACTTACCGCTACACTGCAGTAAATGCCGAAAACTTAGAGAATGGATTTCCATTTGACGGCTCTTCAATCGAAGCATGGCAACCAATCAATAAATCAGATATGATTTTAAAACCGGACATTCCAACAGCTTTTTTAGATCCTTTTACTGCTGATCCGACAATAATCCTCATTTGTGATATTTTTGATATCTACAAAGGTGAGCTTTATGAAAAATGTCCACGCTCAATCGCTAAAAAATCATTAAAATATGCCGAAGAGATCGGTATTGCCGATGCTGCATACTTTGGACCAGAGAATGAATTTTTTATCTTTGATGATGTAAAATTTGTTGATAACATTAATGAAGCAGGATATAGAGTAGATTCTGAAGAGGGTGAGTGGAACTCTAATACACACTATGAAGATATGTACAACACTGCACATCGTCCAGGTACAAAAGGTGGTTATTTTCCAGTTGCGCCAACAGACTCTATGGTAGATATGCGTGCTGAGATGATGCAGGTTTTAGAACAGGTTGGTCTTGAAGTTGTTCTTGGTCATCACGAAGTTGCACAGGGTCAAGGTGAAATAGGTATCGTTTTTGGTGATATCATCACAGCTGCAGATAATGTTCAAAAATACAAATATGTTGTAAAAATGATCGCTCATCTCAATGGTAAAACTGCTACATTTATGCCAAAACCACTCTATGGCGACAATGGTAACGGTATGCATGTTCACCAATCACTTTGGAAAAATGGTAAAAATCTTTTCTATGCAGAAGGAAACTACGGTAACCTTTCAGAGTTAGCACTTAACTATACTGCCGGTATTTTCAAACATGCTAAAGCTGTTGCTGCATTTACAAATGCTTCAACAAACTCTTATAAGCGCCTTATCCCTGGTTTTGAAGCTCCAAGTATTCTTACTTACTCTTCACAAAACCGTTCAGCTGCTTGTCGTATTCCTTATGGTGCAGGTGAAAAAGCCACTCGTATTGAGATGAGATTCCCAGATTCTACTGCTTGTCCTTACCTTGCATTCGCTGTAATGATGATGGCTGGACTTGATGGAATCAAACATAAACTGACTCCCGTCGGTCCAATGGATGAAGATCTGTTTGAGCTTACTCTTGATGAGATTCGCGGAAGAGGAATTCAGCAGATGCCACATACACTGCGTGAAGCACTAGAGGGTCTTATTGCAGATCATGACTTCTTAAAACCAGTATTTACCGATGAAATAATCGATACATATCAAGGTTATAAATTTGAGCGTGATGTATTCCCGGATGAGGGTCGTCCAACTGCTTACGAGTTTAAAACTACTTATCAGTGCTAATATTTCTCCCTTATTGGGAGAAAGTACTTTAAACAATCAAAATTATCTTTTAAAATAAAAACTAACTTCAAAAATTCTTTTTAAAAACTTTCAAATTTGCTATAATTTCATCATTAATAATAAATGTAAGAGTGTGTTATTAAAAACTTCAAGTAAAAGGATTCATAATGAATCACATCCCCAAAGGTAAATACAAGCCTTATCCAAAAGTAGATTTGCCAGACAGAAAATGGCTAGACAATACAATTACAAAAGCACCTCGTTGGTGTAGTGTAGATTTGCGTGACGGTAATCAAGCGCTTATAAACCCTATGGATATGAATAAAAAACTTGAACTTTTTGCACTCTTACTCAAACTTGGATTTAAAGAGATAGAGGTGGGATTTCCTTCTGCTTCTAAAGTAGAATTTGACTTTTTACGCAAACTTGTAGATGATAACCTAATTCCCGATGATGTAACGATTCAAGTACTTGTTCAGGCACGCGAACATTTAATTGCCAAAACATTTAAAGCGCTTTATGGTGTAAAAAAAGCAACGGTACATCTTTATAATTCAACTTCAGTTGCACAAAGGAAAATAGTCTTTTCTAAAACACAAGAAGAGATTATTGCTTTAGCACTTGAGGGTGTTGATTTGGTGAAAAAGTATGAAGCTGAACATGATGGAAAAATTTTTCTAGAGTACTCTCCAGAGAGTTTTACGGGGACAGAGTTGGAGTTTGCCGCACGCATCTCTAATGAAGTAACTGCTCGCTGGGGTATCAGTGACACACGCCATGTTATCATCAACTTGCCGGCAACTGTCGAGATGGCTACACCAAATATCTATGCAGACCAGATCGAGTGGATGAGTAGATATTTAGACAATAGAGAAAATGTCATCATCTCAACACATACGCACAATGACAGAGGTACCTCTGTCGCAGCAACCGAACTTGCACTTTTAGCAGGGGCTGATAGGGTTGAGGGGACACTTTTAAGCAATGGTGAGCGTACAGGAAATGTTGACATCATTACATTGGCACTTAATATGACAACACAAGGTATTGAAAGTGGGCTTGATTTTTCTGATCTTAATGAAGTAATCGAGATAGTTGAGCGTGTTACAGAACTTCCAACGCACCCGCGTCATCCATATGTTGGGGAGCTTGTATATACAGCATTTTCCGGTTCGCACCAAGATGCTATTAATAAAGGTCTTGCTTATCAAAATAGCAAAGAAGATCCTTTCTGGGAAGTTCCATACTTACCGATTGACCCTGCTGATGTCGGAAGAACCTATGAATCTATTATTCGCATCAACTCTCAATCAGGTAAAGGTGGCGTGGCATACATTTTAGAGAAAAACTACGGTTACCAGCTTCCAAAAGCAATGCATCCTGAGATTGGTCGAGCCGTGCAAATGCTCAGTGATGCAAAAGGCAGGGAGTTGAGTCCTGAAGAGATTTTGGAAGTATTTAAAAATACCTACTTTGGAATCAAAGAGCATATCACCTTTAAAGATGTCTCATTAACTACCGATAACGGCGTATCAAAATGTATGCTTAAGTATCTCTATAGAGCCAAAGAGATTCTATCTGAAGGTCAAGGCAATGGACCAATTGATGCATGCAAAAATGCACTCATGAAAGAGTGTCGGAATGATTTTACAATCAAGTCATACGCTGAACACTCATGTGGTAACAAAAGCTCTGCAAAAGCAGTTGCATACATTGAGATCCAAAATAAAGAGATCCTCTCCTGCTTTGGAATCGGAGCAGATAATGATATTACCGTTGCATCGATAAAAGCGATGTTTTGCGCGCTTAATAGGGCTTTTTCTTAAAAAAACTACTATCTATTTACCATCTGAGAATGGCTCAATAATCATCGATAGTGATTAGAAGATTTATGTTATAGCACAATACAAACAAAAGAGGCATTTGCTATTGTAAATCAAACTACTTGAAATAAAAAAGAGTTAGAAGTCTATCTTGTTGAATTTGCCTAGCAATAAAAGAAAAGTATTAACCACTCTTTAAGTAAAGTTCGGCTATAGTTTCAGACTTAAATCAGATAAGGATATGTCAAATGAAAAGAACATACCAGCCACATAATACACCTAAAAAAAGAACTCATGGTTTCAGAGCTAGAATGGCTACCGCTAATGGTCGTAATGTACTTAATCGTCGTCGTGCTAAAGGTCGTAAAAAATTGTCGGTATAGGTGGATTTAATATAATAAAGACTCATAAAGAGTTTTGTTATATCTATAACAAAGGGAAAAACCAGCACTCAGGAAGTGTTGTCCTTTTTTACTTTCCTCAAGATGGAATTCGCAAAGTAAGTTTCACTGCAACAAAAAAAATAGGCAATGCCGTTAAGCGTAATCGTGCAAAACGCAGGATGCGTGCAATGTTTTGTGAATTTTCAAACTCTCTTAAAGATGGTTCTTATATTTTTGTGGCAAAAGCAAGACTTTTTGAGAGCTCTCATGAAAAACTTCACAATGATTTTAAAAAAATTCTCTTACATGCTAAAACAATTATTGCTTAAGCTTTTATGGTTGTATCAGAAGTTTTTTACACTTATTGGCTTTGGGTCGTGTCGATATTACCCAACTTGTAGTGAATATGCACGATTAAATTTTGAAAATAACTCAATTTCAAGTGCTTTTTACCACTCTTTTATTAGAATACTATGTTGCAATCAACTTTTTGATGGGGGAATAGATTATCCGATCTTGGATAAACTCTGTCACAGACCCGCAAAACTTGATGTTGATTCTATAAAATATTGGTTGGTTCCAAATAAAAAAAACCGTTATTATATTATAAAAAATTTTTCATATAAAGGGTAGTTTGTGTTAGACAAAATGTCATCAAATCAAAGATTGATAGTCGCTGTACTGTTATCTGTTATTTTTTTCGTAGGTTATACTGCGATTTTTCCACCGGCTGAGCAGAATGTCTCAAATGAGACTGCTGTAAAACAAGAAGCAGTGCAGAGTAATACAAAAGATATTAGTAAAAAAGTTGAAGAAGTTTCCGGTCATGCTATTGCTGATGAGGAGAAGGTTTCTAACGGTAGTTCATCAAACATAGTAACCGTTACAAGCGAGAAATTTATTTTAAAAATAGATACTTTGGGTCGCATAGCCTCCAAAGAGCTTCTAGAAGATAAATTTAGAAATGATGAAGATCTACATGCACAAGTTATTCCGGCACAAGGGACAAAACCACTCTATATTCGTTTTGCAGATGATGCAATCAATAATGAAGCGATTCGTATAGCATATAGTGCAAGTGTTAGTGAAGTAACGCTCAAAGATGAACCGGTGACAGTAACATTGACGCAAAAGCTTTCTGCTGTTACAGTGACAAAAGTTCTTACTTTTTATGTTGATGGGCGTTATGATATTAAAATTTCACTCTCTAAAGATGTCCGTCATTATATCTACTTAGGCGATCGTCCGCAGGTCTCCAAAAAACTTATGGCTGTTGCAGGATCGCTTATCTATACAGGTGATGATGTGGCACATATCATTGAAGATGGTGATGCAGAAGGGCGTCAGATTTTCTCCGATGTACAACTTGCTTCCTCATTTGATCAATATACGGCAATCATCTTTTATGGATTTAAAAAAGATACAAATATAATTGTTGAGCGTGGGCGCAAGGACAACCCGGTTGTATATTTTGATGCTAAACAAAATGAATCACTGCATGGCTATATTGGGCCAAAAGAGCATAAGACTTTGCACGCAATAGACCCCGTTCTTACAAATGCAATAGAGTATGGATGGTTTACATTTGCTGCAAAACCACTCTTTGCACTTCTTTCATGGCTACACGGCATCTTTGGAAACTGGGGTTGGGCTATCATCGCGCTCACCGCTATTATCCGTGCAGTGCTTTATCCTTTGACATACAAAGGTATGGTCTCAATGCAGAAGATGAAAAAACTTGCTCCTAAGCTCAAAGAGCTTAAAGAGAAGTATGGAAAAGATCCGCAAAAACTCAATGCTATGACGATGGAGATGTATAAAAAAAATGGAGCAAATCCACTTGGCGGTTGTCTGCCGATGTTGTTACAGATTCCTGTTTTCTTTGCACTTTACCGTACGCTTTTAAATGCGGTTGAACTACAGGGATCTTCATGGATTTTATGGATTGATGACCTTTCGCGTATGGATCCGTACTATGCACTTCCAATTTTAATGGGTGCATCAATGTTTTTACAGCAAAGGATGACACCAAACAGCTTTACGGACCCTATGCAAGAGAAGGTATTTAAATACCTTCCTGTTATCTTGACATTTTTCTTTGTAACATTCCCGTCAGGATTGGTACTCTACTGGTTTGTAAACAATCTTTTCTCAATCGCACAGCAGTATGTTGTAAATCAGCAGTTTAGAAATGCAGAAGATGCAAAGGCTGCGCTAGAGAAGAAAAGCGAGAACTAGTTATGATTAAGATAGAAGCTGTAACACTTGAAGAGGCATACAAAGATGCGGCAACTGCTTTAAAATGCTCTGTTACGGAGATGGTTGTTGAGATAGTTCAGGTTCCAAGCAGTGGTTTTTTAGGTCTTCTTAAAAAATCGGCTATCATTGTTGCAACGATAGACAAATCAAAGATTGCAACAAAAGAGCAAAAGAGTATAAAAATAGAGCCAATAGAACAGACTTTTTTAAACGATACTATTTTGCCTGTATCTTTTGTCAGTGGTCAGGATGAAGAGTTGCAAGAAGATTTGGAAAGTGGACTAAATTATACTGCTGATTATGATGATGTATATGATGAAGATTCGCCAACTACAAGAGAGAAGAGGATCAATATTGATGCCATATCTAAAGAGGTGCAAAAAGAGATTAATGGACTTTTTGCGCATATATGTTTTGAGATTGACCCTATTGAAGTGAGTGTCTATGATGACCAAACGCTACTTATAGAGTTTAGAGGCGAAGATGCAGCGTTGCTTATCGGAAAAGAGGGATACAGATACAAAGCACTCTCTTATATGCTTTTTAATTGGATCAATGCAAAATATGATCTACAGTTACGCTTGGAGATAGCAGAGTTTCTTCAAAATCAAGAAGAGTCAATAGATCGCTACTTAAAAGGTTTTTGTGAAAGCATAGACAAAGATGGACGCGCAAAGACAAAAATTCTTGATGGAGTATTGGTGCAAATTGCACTCAAAGAGTTGCGTGAGCGTTATCCTGAAAAGTATGTTGTTATTCGTTCAACGCGTGAAGGACTTAAATATATCATGGTAAATGATTATCACACAAACTAACTATGGAAAATGATACAATAGTAGCTATTGCCACCGCAAACGGTATCGGCTCTATTGCAATAATCCGATTAAGTGGCGATGATGCACTCTTGGTAGCAAAAAAACTCTCTAAAAAAGAAAATTTTAAAAATAGATATGCGACTCTGACAAATATTTATGATAGTACCGGTGTGCTTATTGATGAGTCTATTGTTATCTATTTTCAAGGACCACACTCTTTTACGGCTGAAGATGTTGTAGAGATTCAGTGCCATGGCGGTTATATTGTTGCACAGTCTATTTTAAAAGCCTGTTTGGAATCAGGGGCGAGACTTGCAAATGCCGGAGAGTTTTCCAAGCGTGCTTTTTTTAATGGACGTATAGATTTGAGTGAGGCAGAAGCTATTGCACAGCTTATAGAGGCAAAGAGTGAAGATGCTGCAAAGATTTTAGCTTCACAGATGAAAGGCTCACTCAAAGAGTTTATAGAGAAGGTGCGTGATGAAATTATTCATATCTTGGCATATTCTGAAGTAACTATTGATTATGCAGAAGAGGATTTGCCAAAAGATTTGATCGAACAGATACATACAAAACTTGAGAGCCTTTATGGACTGCTTCAAAAGACACTTATCGCTTCAGAATCACGAGCAGGGCTTATGCAGGGATTTCGTGTTGCAATTATCGGCAAGCCAAATGTCGGTAAAAGTTCGCTTTTAAATACCCTCTTAAACTATAACCGCGCGATAGTGAGTGATATAGCAGGAACAACCCGTGATACGATAGAAGAGCAGGTAAAAATCGGCACACACTTGATTCGAATCGTAGATACCGCAGGGATTCGTGAGGCAGAAGATACCATAGAGAGAATCGGGATTGAGAGGAGTCTTGAGGCGATTAAACAGAGCGACATTGTCATTGCACTTTTTGACGGCTCACGCAAGGCAGACGAAGAGGATAAGCAGATAGTTGAACTCCTAGAGGCATATGCAGAAGAGAAAGCAAAGATTGTTATTAAAAATAAGGTTGATCTGCCACAGAAGTTTGTCATGGAGGGTCTCTCTTTTGATATGCAACTCAACTCCAAAGAGGATGTAAGTGGGCTTATTACTGCACTTGAGGAGATTATGGATGCAAATAATCTCAGCAATGAGATTATGCTTATCTCTGAGCGTCAAATTGCAGCGGTAAAAGAGACAATGCAAAATGTTAAAGAGTCTTACGAGCCACTAGCTATGCAAGAGTTGGAGATCTTCTCTTTTTGCTTAAATGAAGCCGTTAAAGCAATGACAAGTATTACTAGACCTTTTGAGAATGATGAGATGCTAGATAAGATGTTTGGCTCTTTTTGCTTGGGAAAATAGTTTGAAATATATTGCTATTGATTTGGGACTCAAGCGTATTGGTTTAGCCTACTCTGTGCATAAAGATATAGTTACTCCACTTCCTGCAGTTTTACGCAAAAACCGTAATCAAGCCTCATGTGAAGTTAAAAAAGTTTTAGAAAAATGGGAAGCAGATACTGTTGTTGTCGGGCTCCCTCTTGGTGGCAGCAGCGAAGATGAGATGCGTCGCAGAATCACACACTTTATGAATCTTGTAGATTTTAACGGTGAGATAGTTTTTCAAGATGAAGCAGAAAGCTCTAAAGAGGCTGAAAGCCTGATGAAAGGGACAATGAAACAGATTCGTGATGGACGAATCGACTCCCTCTCTGCTATGATAATCCTACAGCGTTATCTAGCACGCAAATAGACTATTTTTCAGTATAATTTTATGGAACTTGCGGACTTAATTAGAAAAAATAGGAGTTTAAAAATTCACAACACAACCAATGTTATAGATAACGAACTATTTTCACCTATGAAAAAGTGACTATTTAAGAGCTCAAATTTTTCATTAACTCACAGTTTATTTTACAGTCTCCCCTTAACATATTTTGCTTCATCGGCTTTTTTAAGTTATTTTAAACTTTCACTCTCTTTTAGTCTATATGTTACTTTA
>JANEIH010000029.1 GCA_024513425.1 Sulfurimonas sp.
GTTTTATGTCGCAACAGTACTTCAACAGCTACTTTAATTTTTACAGCTGTCTTTATACGTCTAATATCTTTTGTTCGTGTTGCAGATTTACTTTGTCGTCTTGAGACTTCTTTTATATAGTTTGTTGGAGACATATTGGTTATCTTTTTAAACTTCATAGCTCCTGTTCTGTACTTACGAGCTGCTTTAAAATTATTCTTATTCTCTTCGCAAAATGCTAGAACTGACTTTATGATTGCTTTTGGTTTTATAGGCTCATCAAACTGTTCGTTTAGAAGTTCTGCTCGTTTCTGTAGCTTTTCTAATAGATTGCTATGCTTTGCTACTTTATATCCATATAGTCGTAGCTGATTAAACAGATCTATATGTCTGCTTCCAGTACTCTCATACTCAGCTAAATCTGTATGCTGAGGAACTTTGTACTTCTCTTCTTTAATGATGAAGTTTTTAAAGTCTTCTAGGTCATACCAAAGATCATTATATGTAATTCTATATAGTTCACTATTTAAAAAGTTTTTTGTTTGGTGGTTTTGATATGCTTTGTCTGCACCTATGAGTAGCTTTATACTGTCAACGATGCTTTTATAGTATTTGACAGCTTTTCGATTTCTCTTTGACACTGGTATATTTAGCAGCCATACCAAATGTGCTTTGTCATTATCTTTATTGAGTGTTTGTATTGTTGGTGTTGGAAGACCTATGGCATTCCACTCTGTAAGGAGATCTTCATCATCAATATCCATGATGATGGCGTTGAAATGTGTATCAGTGTTTAGTTGAACTTGTTTGTATTTAGTAGCATTCTTTTTGAGGTATTTAACAGGTAGGATATTCATATATCCGTAGTTGTGGAAGAGTCTTATCTTGTTGAAGCGGTTAAGTGTTTTGTTAAGTTGGTTTTGTTGTTGAAAATCATTCACATAATTCTGACATCTGGATTGAGAGTAAAAAAGAGAAAGGGTATCAAGCTTTTCTTTTTTAAGATTATTTTACACAAGAAATAAATCTTGTGACAGCTTGATACCCTGTGTAAAATAATCTTAAATTACTCTGTGCAAGGATTCTAGGAATCCTTGACTTACAGCTTGATACCCTGCACACAGTAATTTAAATGTGCAGAAATTATAATAGTTTTAGAGTTTTTTTGCCTGATTGCAGAGTGTCATGATTTTAGTTATATGGAGATATATCGGAGTATATGGTGTATGAATAATTGTATTTTTGTGATTATTTTGCTTAAATTTATATATTAGTCTTAAAAAGAATTTAATTTTAAGTTTCGCTAGAACCGTACCCTAGACCGTACCCAATGTATTTATTTTATGAAGTTTTTGACTTTTCTAAAAGTCGATTAAAGCTCGTTGTAGCTTTAAATGGTGCGGACGAGAGGACTTGAACCTCCACACCTTGCGGCACCAGATCCTAAGTCTGGCGTGTCTACCAATTTCACCACGTCCGCGTGGTTAAGTTTTTAATGTCACTTCTGACAAGCAGTATTAGATGGTACGCCCTAAAGGATTCGAACCTTTGACCTACGCCTTAGAAGGGCGTTGCTCTATCCAGCTGAGCTAAGGACGCTCATGTTATCAGTTGAACAATCTAAACCAAGTTGCTTTAGTGCATTCAAATCATAAAGTGGTACGCCCGATAGGATTCGAACCTATAACCCTCGGAGCCGAAATCCGAAACTCTATCCAGTTGAGCCACGGACGCGTCAATAATTATTTATATTTAAAATTCATGGGGTGGGATACGAGATTCGAACTCGCGGCCCCCAGTGCCACAAACTAGTACTCTAACCAACTGAGCTAATCCCACCATCTTTGTATTGATTTTTAAATATAAAAAGTTGTGATTTGAAAAAATGGTCGGGGTGAAAGGACTCGAACCTTCGGCCCCTTGGTCCCAAACCAAGTACTCTAACCATACTGAGCTACACCCCGTTTTACACATTAAACAAGCTTTTATGCTGATTAATGAGGCGAAATTATAGTCAATAATGCTTCATTTGTCAATAGTATTTCTCAATTTCTTTAAAAAATAATCTTTTTAAGTTATAATTAGCCTAAGAAAAAAGGGAAAGCTATATATGAAGAGAGCAAAATTTAGTAGGATAGGGTTTATTTTAGCTGCAGCAGGATCTGCTGTTGGGCTTGGAAATATTTGGAAATTTCCGTATATTACTGGTGAATATGGTGGCGGAGCATTCGTGCTTATCTATCTCTTTACGGTTCTTTTTATAGGCTTTTCTATTTTGATAGCGGAAATGCTTATTGGATATCTTGGGCGTAGTGATGCTGTTACATCGTTTGAAAAATTAGCGCCAAAAAATAAAAAACTTTGGAAGTTTGGCGGGTTTCAAGCTTTAGCCGGTCTTTTTATTATGATATTTTACTCTGTTGTTATTGGATGGATCTTTAACTATATTGTTACATCATTAACAACTTTACCTGCGACGGTAAAAGAGGCTGAAGCAACATTCAATTCAATGCTCCATTCCGATTTTTTAACACAGCTTTTTTACCATACGCTTTCATTTTTATTTGTTACCTATGTTATTCAAAGGGGGATCAAAGGCGGAATTGAGAAATTAAATTTTTATTTGATGCCTGCCTTAATGCTCATTTTAGGAGGTATGTTCGTTTATGCGACAACTCTTGACTCATTTTCCCAAGCTGTTGAATTTATGTTCTATGCAGATTGGTCCAAAGTAAATTCTGAAGCATTTGTTGTGGCTGTTGGGCATGCCTTCTTCACGCTTAGTCTTGGTATGGGTGCCATTATGGCCTATGCAACTTCTCTTGAAAAGGACGCAAACTTAGTTAAGAGTGCTTTTTGGGTTGCCTTTTTAGATACATTGATTGCCATTATTGCAGGACTTATGCTTTTTACATTTTTGTACCAATATGGCTCAGGTCCCGCAAAAGGTCCTGGTCTTGTCTTTATCTCATTACCTGCTGCTTTTTATGAGATGGGGATCATTGGCAATATATTTGCCGTTCTTTTCTTTTTAGCACTTGCGTTCGCAGGACTTACATCTTCGATTTCACTTGTTGAGCCAATGGTGCAGTATTTTATGGATAGATTTGGCTGGAGTCGTATGAGGTCTTCACTCTCTATGGGCTTTTTCTTTTGGTTTTTTGGTGTTTTTGCAATTCTCTCAAATATAGATGGTGCCGAAGAGATACTTACTTGGGGAGGCAAGAACTTCTTTGATTGGATTGATTATGTGACAGCGGCTATTATGTTACCACTTGGCGGACTTATTATGGCTGTTTTTGTTGGTTATATCATTCCTGAGAGTGAAGTCAAAAAAGTTGTCAAGCCACAGCTTGGCTGGGCTTATGGAGCTTGGTACTTTTCACTTCGCTACATCACACCTATTGCGATGTTTCTAGTAATGCTTTCGCTTATGGGGATTATCTAGAACTGAATGAGTCCATCAATAGGGCTAGATGCAGTGGCATAAGGCTTCTTAGGGATTCTTCCTGCAAGATAACTCATACGACCAGCAACAACGGCGTACTTCATCGCTTCAGCCATAGCTATTGGATCTGACGACTGTGCGATTGCTGTGTTTGTTAAAACTCCTTCAGCGCCAAGTTCCATAGCATAAGCAGCATCACTTGCACATCCGATTCCCGCATCCACAATTACCGGAACATCTACCGCTTCACGCACAAAAACAACATTATAAGGGTTTTGTACACCGAGCCCGCTTCCGATAGGAGCCGCTAAAGGCATAACAGCGTGAGCCCCTGCATCTTCGAGGCGTTTTGCCATGATTGGATCATCTGAAGTATATGCCATAATTGTAAAACCGTCTTTATAAAGCACTTCACATGCTTTGATGGTCTCTAATACATCAGGATAGAGTGTTTTTTGCGTATCACCAATAACTTCAAGCTTGATAAGATCAATACCTGTTGCCTCACGCGTAAGACGAAAAGTAGTAATTGCCTCCTCAGCTGTTACGCATCCTGCAGAGTTTGGTAAGAATTTCACATTTGTCCCTGCAAAAGTATCGCGTAAGTTCTCTTTGTCCGGGTCGGTGATGTTTAAGCGGCGCACTGCAACGGTGATAAGCTCACTTCCTGATGTCAATGTCGCTTCTTTTGTCATCTCAAAAGAGTCATACTTCCCACTTCCAACGATAAGACGACTGCCTAGCTCATATTTTCCAATTTTTAATTTGTTATCCATTATAGCGCTTCCTGTATTTGTATTAATTATTGATTTATAACATAAGCAATCTTATAGATTGCCAACACCTGCTATTAAATCACTCAGCGTAAGAGAAAAATCAGCATCAATATATCTGTTTGGTACTTAAAAATTGAGTTTTGTAAGAACTCTATTATGCAAAACTATGGTACAATTTCGTAAAGTATAGGAAAAGACCTATATGAAAACCCTTAAAGGATAGATGATGAAAAAATTGGCTTTTATAGTAGCTTCGGCTCTGTTGATTATAGGAACGGCGGCATTTGCAACCAATAAATGTGGTGCCGGAAAATGTGGTAGCAGTATGAAAGAGAAGTCTGTAATGAAGTGTGGTGCCGGAAAATGTGGTAATGCAAAAAAGACCCACAAGAAGAAGTGTGGTGCCGGAAAATGTGGTAGCGCAGAGAAAAAAGAGAAGAAAAAAGCGATGAAGTGAGGCTGAAAAAACGCTCCTTTTTGAAGCTGGCTCTACTTGGAGTCGGCGTCGCATCTCTTTACAGCTTTTCTTGGAACAAAACAGAGGTTGATACACTTTCTTTGTTGCAAGAAGATCTATTTCCAGACTTAAGCGACAGCCTTAATGTCCGCACTATCAATGCACGCTCCTATCTAACTTACATTCTTCACCATCGAAAAGTTTCAAATAAAAATAAACGCTTTATCAAAAAAGGGGTTGTCTGGCTTGATGAAGAGGCAGATATGCTATTTGGAAAAAGCTACAGCTCTCTTCTATCATCTTCTCGTCAAAAAGTGCTTGAGAGTATCGCTAAAACTGAGTGGGGCGAGAGCTTTATAGAGACAATCCTTACCTATCTCTTCGAAGCACTTTTAGGTGATCCGATCTATGGGATCAATAGAAACAAAGTTGGCTGGAAGTGGGTACATTATACCCCTGGGTTGCCAAGACCTTGGTCTCCTGCATTCCTATGAAAACAAAATATGATGTATGTGTGATCGGTAGTGGTGCAGGGGGTGGGGCAGTTGCCTATGAATTATCTCGTGCGGGCTTTAATGTTGCTGTGCTAGAGAAGGGGAAATGGTTTAAAGAAGCAAACTTTTCTAAAGATGAACTAGCTGTTAGCAAGCGTGAGATCTACTCTCCAAATCTCAAAGATGAATACCATATTATCCATGTCAAAGAGGATGGCAGATATGTTCGCTATGACGGCAGAGAGTATAGCTGGAGCTTTTGGAACGGCTGCATCGTCGGAGGAGCAAGTAATTTTATGAGTGGTTACTTTCACCGCCTCAAGCCAAAAGATTTTAGACTACGAAGTATTTATGGCGAAATAGAGGGGGCAAATATTGCCGACTGGCCCATAAGTTATGAAGAGATGGAGCCCTACTATGTCAAAGTTGAACAGGTGGTAGGCGTAAGTGGCAAAGTGAAACGCCACTCCTTTTTGGAGCCACGCTCTACATCTGAGTTTCCGATGCCGCCACTGCACGAAAATGGGGTGACACAATGGTTCGATATGGCGTGCAATAAGCTTGGATATGAGTATATCCAAACTCCGCGTGCCATTCTCTCCAAAGATCGCAAAAAGCGTGCAAGTTGCTACTACTCCAACTTCTGTGGCAGCTACCCCTGTAGCAGTGCAGCTAAAGGAAGTGCGCGCGCGGCACTTTTACAGCCAAACGGCATCAAGGTGATAACGGAGGCTTTTGTTTATAATTTAGAGAGTGATGCCAAGCGTATCAAAACGGCACATTACTATGACAAAAATGGACTTTCCCATAAAATAGAGGCGAAGATATTTGTACTTGCCGCCACACCGATAGAGAGCTGTCGGTTGTTGCTAAACTCCAAAAATACTTACTTTCCACATGGTTTATCCAACAATACAAGGCAGGTTGGGAAAAATTTGATATTTAGTGCCGGAGGGAGTGGAAGCGGGACATTTAAACGCTTGAAGCTCTCTAAGGAGTCTTTTGCAACACTAATACAGCCAGGAGTCTTTTTTAACCGCAGTATCCAGCAGTGGTACGAGTATGAGAAAGAGGGCAAAAAATACAAAGGCGGAACAGTAGATTTTCTTTTCGAGCATGCCAATATTATTCCCCGTGTCAAGCGCCAGATATGGGATGAAGATGGCGGTATCCGATGGGGAAGGAGCCTACAAAAGGCGATAGAGGAGCATGTGCCAAACGAACGGCGACTAAATTTCGAGGTCTTCAACGATTGGCTTTCAACTGATGGGACATTTGTAAGTGTGGATGAGAAAGCCAAAGACAAATGGGGCATTCCCGTTGCAAGCATCTATCTTGATCCCCATACACACGATCTAGAAGTCGGCGAGTTTTTAGCTAAAAAAGCAATAAATGTTTTGCACCGGATGGGTGCAGAGAATATACAAAGTGATATCTCTGCTTCACCGCCATCAAATCTTGTGGCCGGAGGATGTCGATTTGGGGACGATCCAAAAAGCTCGGTGCTTGATAGAAACTGCCGTAGCTGGGAGGTGGAAAATCTCTATGTATCCGATGCGAGCTTTATGCCCACAGGTGGGAGTGTTCCTTATACATGGAGTATCTACGCCAATGCTTTTCGGGTAGCTGATGGTATCAAAAAGGTACTCACCGGAGACTCTATGAAAAATTTGAACTTCTGAAACATTTATAAAACTTTATTATAGTGGTGATCCATCAAAACCACTGTTAAATCCTCCGCCAAAACTTCCAAAATTTGGATTTATATAGCCATGTTGTAATGATTTTGCTTGAAGTTTTTCAATATCGGCTTTACTTGATATTCCTTGAGGACAAACAACTGTGCACCCGTCACATAAAGTGCAATCCCAGACACCATTTGTCTGAATGGTATTGATTTTTTCTTTGGACTCTGTCTCACGCTTGTCGCCTACAACCTTCCAGAGACGCGTCAATGCAAACGGCCCTAAAAACTCTTCATTGACTGTATAAACAGGACAAACCGAATAACACAAAGCACACAAGATACATCCACTCTGTGTTTCATTTATCTTCTCATCTTCATGCGTTAGCTTGACTTCAGAGTTATGCTCACTTATCCATGCTTTGGCTTTTATATTTGTCTTATAGGCTTTATCTAGGTTTACAACCAAGTCGCGAATAACCGAAACATTTTTAAGTGGTTCTATCTTCTCCCCCTCTTCTATTTTGTAAGAACATGCCAAAATCTCTTTTTCATTGACACGAACCCCGCAAGAACCACAAATACTACTGCGACAACCGCTACTGTAAGCAAGGGAGCTATCTAATTCACTTTTAATGTGATCCAATATCTCAAGTAGTGTTGCATCTTGCATATCTACATCATACTCAATAAAGCCAAACTCTCTTTTTATGCTTATCTTCATCGCTCTACTCCTGTTCCATCGTATGTGCACCGGCACTCTCTCTGCGTGAGAGTGCCGATTTGATGACAACTTCTGCCACATCTAACATATTACGAAATTCCAAAAATTCTGCAAGATTTGTATTGTATCTTTGTGAGTTGTCTTCTGCGCCCATTAGTGGCAGTTTTTTCTTTGTCTCTTCTATAAACACTTCTGCCTCACGCAACTCACTTTCATACCTAACAATTCCTACTTTGTTATAAAGTAGGTCACCCATCATCTGGCGTAGAGCATAAAAATCTATCTTTTTAGTAAATACCTGCTCTAAAAAATCATCTTTTGGTGAAGCTGTTGCGTGAGACTCCACTATCTTTGCTCTTTTTGCAGCATTTTTTCCAGCCTCTTTTCCAAAAACAACAATCTCTAGAAGTGAATTTCCTCCTAATCGATTTGCTCCATGGACTCTGTGGTTAGCACACTCACCACAAGCAAAAAGTCCCTCTAAGTTTGTTTGTGAATTGTTATCAACCTCTATGCCGCCCATAGTATAGTGAGCAACAGGTTTAATAGGAATAAGATCATATACAGGATCTATATTTTCATACAGTTTTGCAAGCTTTCTCTCTTGTGGCAAACCCTTATCAATGAGATGCTCTCCAAGATGGCGAATATCCAAAAAGATCTCTTCGCCCTTTTTTATCTCCGCATCAATTGCACGACTCACTTCATCACGCGGTGCTAACTCGTTAGTAAAACGCTTACCTTTAGAGTTGAGAATATAACCACCTTCTCCACGAGCTGATTCACCTATAAGAATAGAGGAGTTTTTGAGTCCTGTAGGATGAAACTGTATAAATTCCATATGGAGTAGTTTTGCTCCCACCCGTTTTGCAATGGCTATGCCATCACCTGTTGCTTTTGTTGAGTTTGTAGAGTTTTTACCGTAGATGCGTGAGTATCCACCTGTTGCCAAAATAACTGACTTTGCAAAATAACGCTCTTTTTGTCCGCTTCTAAGATCAAACATCAAGGCACCACACACTATGCCATTCTCATCTTTTAAAAGCTCTAAAAGTATCTTCTCATTTTTTATCTCAATATCTAAAGAGAGTGCTTTATCATAGAGCGTATGCAAAATTTTTAGACCTGTATAGTCCTGTGCATAACAGGACCTAGCTGCAGATGCACCACCAAGTCGTCTTTGTGCGATTTTTGCATCTTCACTGCGAGAAAAACAGACACCGATACTATCAAGCCATGCAATCGTTGTCGGTGCTTCAGAACACATATGTCGCACTGTCTCCTCATTAGCTAATCCATGAGCAGATTTTAAAGTATTTTGAATATGTGCCTCTATGCTATCTTCTTCAACATTTCCAAGTGCTGCGTTAATGCCACCCTGTGCCATACAGGTCTGACTTCTAGTTGGATACTCTTTAGTAAGTACTATAACATCCACACCCTCTTCTTTTGCTGTTATTGCAGCTGTAAGTCCTGCACCACCTGCACCTATTATTAGTACATCTGTTTTCATCTCCACACTCCTAACGCTTTTTATCTTTTTATGAGATGACTCTTAGCATCTCATAATTCAAAAAGTTATCTTAAAAATATTGCTAGAAGATAATATCTTCCTACTCTTAAAGACCCTGCTATTATAACAAACCAAATAAACTTTAGCCTAAAAAGTCCGGCAACTACCGTAAATGGATCACCAACAATGGGAAGCCAAGAAGCAAAGAGAGTAATATAGCCATATCTATCTCCCCAAAGAAAAATATGTCTGCCAATTTTAGAGCCAAAAAGTTTGCGTTTTGTCTTCTCATAGAGAAAATACCCCAGATAGTAGTTAAAAATAATGGCTAAAATATTACCGCTTGATGCTACAAACATTGCGTGAGAAAGAGAAATTCCACTCTTAAGTGCTGCCACAAAAGCTACTTCAGAAGAAAAAGGTAGGATTGTTGCTGCTATAAATGCAGAGAAAAAGAGAGCCAATTCTGCCATAAAAGATTAAAGACTCTCTTGTCTATTTTGACAGGCTGAGGCGATAAGTCTCTTGCACACCTCAATACTCCTCCACGCAATGTACGGAACAAGATAGAGTCGCTTAGGATTTTTTACAGCCAAAAGAACAATCTTCGCTTTAAGAATCTTTTACTTTTGTAATAAGCTTACGCGCTTTTTCTAATGCTGCTTCTACCTTGTCAAATACAAGAGCGACTGCTAAACGGCGACCTTTATGCGTCTCTGGCTTTCCAAAGACTCGAACATATGAGTTCTCACTAAAGAGAGAGTCGTCAACATCCACTACCGATGCATAGTTATCTACTTCTGATTTAAATGCAGCCGATGCGCCATCGCCATAAAATGTAAAGCCTAAAGGAAGACCGATTACAGCTCTTAAATGCAATGCGAACTCACTTTGTGACTGCGTGATAAGTGTCACCATTCCAGTATCATGTGGGCGGGGGCTTACTTCTGAGAAATAGACTTCATCTCCTTTGATGAATAGCTCAACACCAAAAAGCCCCTGTCCACCAAGACCATCCGTAATAGCCTTTGCAATCTCTTGAGATTTTTGCTTTGCCACTTCACTCATCTGCATCGGCTGCCATGAAAATATATAATCTCCATCACGCTGTTCATGTCCTATCGGCTCGCAAAAAACCGTCTCTTTGCCATTGCGAACCGTAAGCATTGTAATCTCATAATCAAAATCAATAAATGCTTCAACAATAAGCTCGCTTGCATCCCCGCGTGCCTTTTTTGCCTCTCTCCATGAAGCATCAATTTCATCTTCATTGTGAGCTATTGATTGTCCATGCCCGGAAGAGCTCATAACAGGTTTAATTACACATGGAAAACCAAGTTCACACGCAGCCTCTAACAACCCCTCTTTTGTTGTAACAAACTTATAAGGACCCGCTTTTAGTCCCAGTGTCTCCGTTGCAAAAGTACGAATATTTTTTCTATTCATCGTTTTACTAACAGCGTTAGCATTTGGGATAACATTATAGCCCTTGTTTTCTGCTTCAACAAGAGCATCAATACTAATAGCCTCAATCTCAGGGAGAATATAATCGGGCTTTTCACGATAAATAACCTCTAAAAGAGCATCTTTGTTTTGCATATCGACAATATGACTTCTATGTGCTACTTGATGCGCAGGAGCATTTTCATACTTATCTACGGCAATAGTTTCAAGACCAAGTCGCTGTGCTTCGATAACAATTTCTTTTCCTAGCTCACCAGAGCCAAGTAACATGATTTTTTTAGAGTTTGATTTGAGGGGAGCTGCAAATCTCATAGATATAATTCCTTATATTTTTATTGCAAGAATTATATCAAAATTGGATTAAAATTACTGTTTTAATCCAATGAGTGTCTGTAAAAGTTGATCGGATGTCGTAATTGTTTTACCATTTGCCTGGAAGCCACGCTGAATAATAATAAGTTGCGTGAGTGCACGCGAGAGGTCAACATTTGATGCCTCTAACGCTGCAGACTGAATGAATCCGCGCCCTGCAGTTGCAGCCGTGCCAATGACGGAGTCTCCAGAGTTGGCAGTTTTATTGTACACATTGCCACCATCCGTTGAGAGTCCTTCATTGTTTGTAAATTTTGCCATAGCAATTTGCGCTAGACCAAATGAACGACCATTTGAAAATGATCCAACCAAAGTACCAGACTGATCAATCCTAATACCAATTAGATCACCACCCGTGTAACCATCTTGAGATATTTCAGAAGTCGCTGAGTAACTATCAAATGATGTCATTCCATCAAACTTGTTCACAGTACCGCAAGAGAGGTTTACCTGCTGGTTTGGTGCTGAACCGTTATTTCCTGAAAAAGAGATATTTGGCGGATTATATGTTGCAAGTGAGCCATCATTATTAAATCTAACAGAACCTATCTTTTCATTTTTTGGTGCTATTGTATCGATCGTTGCAGGGGCAGGAACAGATATTTTCATACTCCATGTACTTCCTGTTGAAGTATCAACCGCAACTTTTCTAAACTCCATTCTCAATGTATGTTTTGAACCAAGTGAATCGTAAACATCAATAGAGTTTGAATGCGTAGCCGCATTAAAACTTTGTGAAAATGCTTTCCCTGTAGTACCTGCCGGTAAAACAGAATTTAGTGCTTGCATATTTCTTGTAAAGCGTGTATTTTCTGCTACACCTGCTACTGCTATTCCTGTGATGTTTAGTGCAATATCATAATCATCACTAGCACCACCTGGATTAACAAGCTCAAGTTTTCCCTGCTTATTGATACTGATTTGAATATTACTATCAATGAGACCATTTCCGTTCGTATCAACTGCCTGTGCTTCTTGCTCCATTGCATAACGAAGATCTGCCAATGTTCTAAATTTTTTATCAGAGCCTGCTGTTGTTACTGCTGTATTTGGACTATATTGATATTTATACGCTGTTATTACTGTAGAGCTTCCTGCCCCTCCTAGCACTCCACTGTTACCATTCGCATCACTAAAACGAATATTATGTGATGCTGCTGCGTTTGAGTTTGTATTGACAAGATCAATATAGTACTGTGTCCCTACTTTTCGAACACTTGCTGAAACACCCGTAGTCGCACTTTGTGCATTAATCGCGGCTACATATCTATTTGCATTATCTGCCGCACTATTTCCTGCCACGCCACCAGATGTTGTAATATTTTGTGGCAATAAGTTATCCAAACCAAATGTAACATTCAACTCTCTAGCGCCACTTGCAACTGCTCCCGTTCCATCAAGTGTTGCATTTAGAAAAGAAGCCCAGATTCCCTGATCTTTTTGTAAAACAAAAGCCTCTCCGGCTTCATTGAACATCACACCCACATCATCAGACTCTATCGGATTTCCATTTTTATCAAGTGCCGGTGGTGTCGTTGGTGCTCCGCTTAAAACTTGATATGTCGGTGAAAAACTTTTAACCAATACACCAGAATTTAAGTTTGTTTTAAGTACAACTTCAGTTGTTGAAGATGCTGGTGTTGTCAGTCCCGGCGAAATATTGATATCTGAAATTGGAGCCGTTGAATCAATCTTGTCAGTCGCTGGATCACGCAACCAACCCTGAGTAACAAAGCCGTTATTGTCAACAAAGTTTCCGCCTGCATCAAATTTAAAATCCCCTGCGCGTGTGTATTTATATGTACTCCCGCCATCTGGAGAGATAATAAAAAAACCATCGCCATGGATAGCTATATCTGTATTTTTATCGGAATTTTGAATAGAGCCCTGAGAGAAGATTCGGGTCATTGAAGAGACTGTTGAGCCAAGCCCGACTTGAACAGGGTTTTTACCGCCAAACTGTCCTTGTGGTGCTGTTGCAATTGCTTTTGTCTGCGCTAAAAGATCAGAAAAATTTGCACGAGAATATTTAAAACCGACAGTATTGACATTAGCAATATTGTTTGATTCCACATCCATCGCAACTTGATGAGACTGCAGCCCGGAAACACCGGAAAAAAGTGATTTTAACACTAGGAAATCCTTTTGTCTCTGCTCATGTTAAGCAGATAATTAATAAAAAATAAAGCACAAAGTGTTCCAATTTCAATGAATATATATTATGTGTAGCAATAGTTGAAATTTTTAATTTCTTATAATTTGGGTTAAGCGTCCATATTGAGAGCTTTTTGAATCATCTCATCTGCTGTTATTACAGATTTTGAGTTAGCATTATAAGCACGCTGCAAAATGATAAGCTCAGTAAGTCCTACGCCCATCTCAACATTTGAACCCTCTAGTTTAAAGTTTGCAATCTCAGTGCCGATAATATTTTCTCCTGTTGCATCTTTATAAAAGAGTGCTTGTCCGCTGTTTGAACTCTCTGTAAAACGCGTCCCTGTAACTCGTTCAAGACCCTGGTCGTTTTGAAAATGAAACACTGCAATTCTGCCAACACTACTCTGTCGATCATTAGTAAATGTAGCAATAATTTCCCCATTTTTATTAATAGAGTAACCTTGCAGATCTCCGCCAATCGTTCCATTGACTACGCTTGAACCCGATACCACGGGAGTATCAATAGAGACAATACCGTCATAACCACTTCCTAAATCAATTGCTATTGGTGTTGCATTGTTATCGATAGTCGTTAGGCTTGAGGAGATAAGCGCACCACTCTCATCAAAAACAACCTGACCTGTCTGTGTATCATATGTTGTCTGTCCATCTAGTGATTTTACGGTTGCGACAACATCCCACTCTATCCCATGAGGTGGTTGCACGGCAGAACGAGTAAATGTCAATTTTAACTCATTGCATTCATTTTGCCCATCAATAACACTTGCGCCTACTGTAATGACTTTATATCCTTCTTTTCCAACGCCAAGATTGGCTATAAATTTTGCTTCTGTTGTAGGTTCAGGTAAATATGCAAGTGTTTTTGGGAGATGGAGTTTCTCTTGAGTATTAATATCACCGAGTGGAACTTCCCCAAGAGTTTGGGTTAAAATATTGTCTGTACTGATATTGTCACCTATTGTTCCAAGAACATGGTATCCATCATTTGTGACTAGATTATCATCTGCATCAAAAGTAAAATTACCTGCTCGTGTATAGAGCAGTACTCCATCTTGTTCAATACCGAACCAACCGTTTCCCATAATGGCCAAATCCGTACTTCTGTCTGAAACTACCAAAGAGCCTTGATCTAAAGACATAGAAGCCGCTTGCACCTGTGCACCGACTCCTGCACTATTGCTTTGAAAAAGATTACTTGATGCACTTGCTAAACTATTTTCAAAAAGTGCTGAATATTCAGCATTGTAAGCTCGAAAGCCTGGCGTGGAGATATTTGCAAGATTGTCTGAAACGACATCAATGCCGTTAGAATACACCTTTAGTCCTGATATGCCCGTATAAAAAGCTTGTGTCATAGCAAAACTCCTTAATAGATCTCTACGATATTCTCTAAAGGAATAAAAGAGGAACCAAGTTTCAAAAGTGTTTTTCCGCCCTCAAAACGAACTGATTCAATAGGGTATGTACCTACTTTTGTCGTTTGTGCAACATTATTCTCATCGGTATATGATGCGCTTGCATAATATACACCACCATCTACTTGCTTATTTAGATCATCTGTTCCATTCCATGTAAATTGATAAACTCCTGCTGGGTTTTTATCGACATCTAGTGTTTTAATAATATTACCATCTGCATCTGTAATCTCAACACTGCCCTGAGAAATATCTGATGGAAAATAGATTTCAAATGTTGAGCTATTACCCTCATCGGTAGTTATTGCACTGCTTCCCAAATCTGCTGTTTTACCAATAGCTGAAATTGTTGAAAAGTCATGAGATGCAGATAACGAAGTCGCTAAATCTTCTAATGCTTTGTTTGTTTTATCTGTCGCTTCTAAAGATGCAAGCTGTGAGGTTTGTGTCAAGATCTGTTGCGTATCTGTTGGTTCAGTCGGGTCTTGATATTGCAATTCGACTAAAAGCAGTGTCATAAAATCACTATTGCTTAAAGTTGTTTTATCTGCTACAACATCTGCTGAAGTTGCATAATCACCATATGTGGCTCGGTTTAATCCTACTGCATTAATTGCCATAATTTATCCTTTATGCGTAGTATGGAACTACAATTTCTAAAGATCTTAAAACTTCTTCATCTATCTCTTCATTTTCAAAATAGTTGTACTCACTTTGAGCATGTTCTCTATTTTGTTGATGCTGTGATGTAGCCTGATCTTGCCCTTGGGAGTTATTACTAAAGTTCAAGGAAGCATTATTTATTCCATTGTTTTGCAACTGCATTTTCAAATCATTTGCATTCATAGCCAAAGTGTTGATGGCAGCGTTGTTTGAAGAGAGGTTGACATGAATATTTTTTCCACGCTGAATCACAGCCACCTCTATCTCACCGAGTTGCTGTGGATTTAGCTGTATTTTTAATTTTGTAAATGGAGTTTTATAATTCTCTATCGCCTGTTTAATATCAGATGAGAGATACCTTATCATCTGCTTTGCTTCATTAAGCTTGAGCTCAAAACTATCTGCTTTGACGACACTTAACCCATCAACTTTTGAAGTAGCTTTCTCATCATCTTTTACTGTTTCGGGTTTTAAAAGTACCTCTAAAGATTTTTGTGTTTTGCTTTTAATGCCGGGGGCAATAACCTTGGCACTGTTAACAGAAAAATCACTTGTTAAAACAGGGCTATCTTTTTTTGCAACTTTTTTGCACTGCAACAACTGCCTGAGCCTATCATCTACCCATTTTTTTGGTCTCTGTGTCTCGGCGACTAGATTACTATTTACTGCTTTGGCGTGAACAATCTGTTTTACAGAGATCGCCGTAGGCTTTTGTATTTTAAGCGAGGGTGGTGAGTTTAGATCTTTTTCTGTTCCTGTATTATCACTCCTTGGATCTATCCTGTTTTTTGCGGTTTTTTTACTCTTTTTTGGCTCTATATCGTTTGCAATATTAGTATCTAGGGCAACTATTTTATTATCTCTTTTTGGTATTGCAGAAGTACTATTTTTCACTGACAAATGTACTTCATTTAGGATGATTTTTGATACATCATTGCCCTCTTTTTTTGCAACTTTTTTGCACTGCAACAACTGCCTGAGCCTATCATCTACCCATTTTTTTGGTCTCTGTGTCTCGGCGACTAGATTACTATTTACTGCTTTGGCGTGAACAATCTGTTTTACAGAGATCGCCGTAGGCTTTTGTATTTTAAGCGAGGGTGGTGAGTTTAGATCTTTTTCTGTTCCTGTATTATCACTCCTTGGATCTATCCTGTTTTTTGCGGTTTTTTTACTCTTTTTTGGCTCTATATCGTTTGCAATATTAGTATCTAGGGCAACTATTTTATTATCTCTTTTTGGTATTGCAGAAGTACTATTTTTCACTGACAAATGTACCTCATCTAGGGTGATTTTTGATACATCAATACCTAGTTTTTTTGCAATTTGAACCAAGCCTTTTAATGTTCTTGGCAACATATCAATCTCTGCTCGTCTAAAACCTTCTAAAGAAAAAATTTGATCTTTAAGATATGCTTTTGCATCTTTTATCAGTTGTTTAAAGTCTTGTGGTGGGAGTGATGATTTCACTTTGGGATCTATTTCTAAAAGTGAGAGTAGCATATTGTCTTTGAGTGATGGCTTCTCCTCTTTATCATTTAAAGATAAAACGAGTGCTCCATTTTGTACAAATTCATCACTCTTTTTGATGCTCTTTAAGAGGAGAGAAAAAGAGAGACCCCTTTCACTTTGTTTACTTTTTGGTTCAACAATGATTCCTGCTGCAGAAGCAGATGTCTCTTGCGTGAGATTAAATGCTATCATACTCTGCTCCTTTAAGGTTTCTCCAAAAGATAATCGATAGTTTTTATAAAAAAATAGCAAAAATCGTTCCATTTTATGCTTAATTTATCTATAATACTACTATGTTGTTTATGAAAAAAATACTCTTCTTACTCTTGCCGTCACTACTGTTTTGTGAAAAGATTTATGAAACAAAACTCTCAATAAAGAATCGCACAGCTATGAAAAATGAGAAGATAAAATGCCGATGGGTATGTGATAAGAAAATATACAAAGAGCAGAAGATAGCCGAAGCTATCTCTTTTTATAAAAGATCAAAATATTATAAGTTTGATACAAATTAGTTTTTCCGGTCATCTTTTTGAGCTAAAAGAGATCTTGCAGTCTTTATAAAAATATCTCTTTAGCAAATTTTCTTTTATCCTTTAAATATCATCTACTTTTAGACGCAACCCTTTAATATGTGATACGGGGTAAGCAAAAGTGAGTCCTTGTCCTTCACCTGTAATGTCAAGTTTTGTTAGTATTGCTTTTATAATTCTATCGACATTTTTT
>JANEIH010000002.1 GCA_024513425.1 Sulfurimonas sp.
TCTCTCTGTGAGCTTTTTTTATTTATAGTTACTTTTAAAAACTTTAGTTATCTTCGGTTCTGTAGTGAGATTCACCATTGAGGCGATCTTGATTTCTTATAATTTTATCAAACTATTATTATATTAGTGTTAAGCTGTCTCTATGAATATAACTATAAAAAAAATCAAACATTATTTAAAAAAGATACTCTATTTTATTATTACTATTACAATTGTAACAAATGCTATGAGTCTCTACCGTTCACAATCTCTCGGCAGTGCATCATTAGAGATGCACTCTTTTAAATTGATTGATAATAATACCTATTCATTAGACGGTAAAAAGCCGATACTTATACATTTTTGGGCAACCTGGTGCCCAATCTGTAAACTAGAAGCTGCAAATATCAACTTTTTAAATAGATATTATCAAATTATTACCATTGCCGTAAAATCAGGAAGTGATTATGAGATAAAAAAGTATCTCGACAGGTATGATTACCATTTCAAAGTTGTTAATGACAGAGATGGTTCACTCTCACGCAAGTTTAAAATAGCCGCCTATCCAACAACATTTATTTACGATCCAAAACAGCAACTTTGCTCTAATGAAGTTGGCTATACATCAACATTTGGACTTTGGCTGCGTCTTTTATGGGCAGATCTCTAGCTCTATGTATAACTTTGAGCTTGAGTATCCTTATGCTTTTGTTCTGCTTTTATTAATTATCTGTATCTACAAGTGTCCGCTGAGCATTAAAAAAATCATTTTTCCCCATACATCCCTTTTTTCGCAAAAAGCACAATGGTTTAACAGAGAGAAACTCCTCTACTCTCTCATTTTAGCACTACTTGCTACGGCACTCGCATCACCTATTAGCTATGATTCCAAAAGCACGCAGCAGCGAAAAGGTCGAGATCTTGTTTTTGCACTTGATACAAGTGGTTCGATGGATGAGAGCGGATACTCTAGCGATACTACAAGTGAGAGTAAATTCTCCATCTTACAAAAACTCATTAAAAGTTTTGTAGAAAAAAGGTTTGATGACAATGTGGGTGTTGTTGTATTTGGTTCTTATGCCTTCAGCCCTGTTCCCATTACTTATGACATGCACTCACTTGCTTATATGCTTGATTTTTTAGAGGTCGGCATGGCGGGCAGTTCCACAGCAATCGGTGACGGTATTGCATATTCACTTGAGTTGTTGCAAAGGTCTCACGCAAAGAACAAAGTAATCATTCTTATTACAGACGGCTACCAAAACAGTGGAACAACGAAGATAAAAGATGCCATAGATCAGGCAAAAAAACTTCATGTGAAAATCTACACTATCGGTTTAGGCAAAGCAAGTGATTATGATACAAAACTTTTACAAAGCATAGCTAAAGATACAGGGGGTGTTGCCTTTAGTGCCAAAAATGCGGAAGCACTACGAAACATTTACAAAGAGTTAAATGCACTTGAACCAAGTGCAATATGTTCTGAGCACTATTTAAACAAACAGATGCTCTTTACTTATCCTTTAGCATTTGCCATCCTCCTGCTTTTATATCTGCTTGCAAAGAGGAGAGCTTAAATGACTTTTCTCAATGCTTGGGTACTCTTTGGAGTTATTCCTATCTATTTTATCTATAAAAAACATGACCATCCAAACAAGCAGACAAAACTTTTGTATCTGAGTCTGATTTTTATGTTTTTGGCAATGGCACGGCCAGCTTATAAAAATGCCTATGTAGAAGAAAATTTCAATTCTCATGACTACATTATAGCCCTTGATGCTTCTTACTCCATGCAGGCAAACGACTTAAAGCCAAGCCGTTATGAGCTTGCAAAAGCCGCTATAAAAAAACTGATAAAAGAGCATCCAAAAGACAGATTTACCCTTTTTGCTTTTACATCATCTTCGCTGCTAATATCTCCACCTACAACAGATACAGAGATAAGTATGATGGCACTCGATGCACTCAATCCAAAATACATTTTGACAAAAAGCACCAATCTCAAAAATCTTTTCAAAACAGTTGCAAAGCTTCCAATGAAACAAAAAAATCTGATTATTTTTAGTGATGGCGGCGATGAACATGACATTGCTAGCCTTGCAAAAATTGCCAAGAGAGGCAGTATCATCCCTTACATTGTAGCAACTGCCACACAAAAAGGTACAGCACTGAAAAAGGATGGAAAGTATATTAAAGATTTTCGTAAATCTATTGTTATTTCAAGAATAAACCCTATGCTTGTTGATTTAACTAATGCGACAGATGGAAAATATTATCAACTTACTTCACTCAAAGAGATTAACAAACTTTCCAATGACCTACAGTCACAGCAGAGTAAAAAAGAGCATATAAAAGTAAAGAGATACAAAGAGCTTTTTGCCCTTCCTTTAATTATTGCATTCATACTCTACTTTTTAGGGATTACAAAACTTTCACAACGCATTTTCGTTTTTCTGCCACTTTTACTTTTCTTACCGAACAAGAGCCATGCGCATATGTTGGATTTTTATTATGCACACAGTGCAAAAACAGCCTATAAAGAGCATAAATTTCATGATGCTGCACGCAATTATGCAAAACTGACACCTTCACAGCAGAGTTACTACAATCTTGCAAGCGCCTACTACAAAGCCGGCAATTATAAAAAAGCCATAGAGTTTTTCACGCAGATAAAAACCAAGCATAAAGCGCTTAAACAAAAGATTTTTTACAACCTTGGCAACTGTGCCGTAAAAATCAAGAAGTATGACAGAGCAAAAAACTACTACATCAATACGCTTGTTCTTGGGGATGATGCCGATGCCCTTTATAATCTGAATCTACTCAGAAAATTAAAACTCAAAACGGCTAAAGATATCTCTAAGATGATGCCGCAAAACCAATCGAAGAAGAAAAACAGTAAGAAAAGCAGTGCGGCAAAAAAATCATCTAATCAATCAGCAAATAAAAAAACAAATGGAGCCGGCAACTCGAAAAAAGGCAAGCAAAAACTTAGCCGTAAACAGGTGAGTAAAAAACGAAGAGGTGTTTATAAATTCGCCTACAAAGCCTATGAAAAAATCAATAAAGGATATACAGATGAAAAAGAGCCTTGGTAGAATACTTCTCCTGCTTTTTCTGGGGTTGAGTCTTCTCAAAGCAAATAATTTAGCTACATATAAATTGTTTGCAAACAAAACAACACCCTATGAAAAAGAAGCAGTTACCATCACTTTTGAAGCTACTCAAAAAGACCATACTGATGATATGATGTTTTCTTTAC
The DNA here is from genome assembly GCA_024513425.1 of Sulfurimonas sp. Taxonomy (GTDB): domain Bacteria; phylum Campylobacterota; class Campylobacteria; order Campylobacterales; family Sulfurimonadaceae; genus Sulfurimonas. The sequence goes on from JANEIH010000002.1 coordinate 3,242, forward strand.
AACCGAAAAAAAGCAAAGATTATAAAATTATTCTGCTTAGTAAAAAGAGTGATAACAACCAAAAGCATAATGCCCATACTGTTTTTACCTATCTTTTATTCCCTCTCAAAGTTAAAGCAATACTCGTAAATTTTGATTTTATTATCCATACTGCTAGTGATAGTGCTATTGCACAAAGTGTTATCGATGATCATGACGACAGCATTGGCATTAACACGCATGATGCAACATTAAAAATCAAACCTTTATCACTTCAGGTGAAAAAATTCTCTCACGCTGTTGACTTAGTAGGAGACTTTTCCCTCAAAGAAAAAATACAAGACACAACTATCAATCAATACCAATCACTCAATATTATTTATACTTTAGAGGGAGAAGGCTATGAGAACAAATCTTTTAAACCAATCCACAAAATTGATGGTGTTACAATGTTTTTTGAGACAAATACTATATACGCAAAAGCAACAAAAAAGGGGTATAAAATTAAGCGAGAATACATCTATACACTCAGTGCAAAGAACAATTTTACCATTCCCGCAATACATATAGAAGCTTTTTCAGTAAAAAAGAAAAAATATTATCTTCTCAACATATCTAAACATAGTATTGATGTAACAAAAATAGATACTTCAAAACTTTTAGATAATGAGGAATATCCGAAAACAAAAAGTTTTATTAATATTCAAGAAATGAAAGAATTTTTTATATATATACTTATATTCCTCAGTGGTTATCTGACGGCTAAATTACAATCAACTACTCTAATAAAGAAAAAAACAGATTCTAAAGAGTTGCAGGCACTGAAAAAATCACAAACAGCAAAAGAGCTGCTTTTTGTCATCATAAACAATCATCTTGACAATCGTTTTGCAAATGAAGTACAATTATTAGAAGATATAATATATAATGATGCAGACCATAAACTAAACAATATAAAAAATAAAATTATAAAAGGAATGAAAAATGCGGACTGTTCTTTTTTTACTACTCTTTTCATTAGCACTCCTGCATGCTCAAGAAAATAAATCTTACCAGAAGGGTGCAAATCTCTACTTTGCAAATAGCTGTGGAAACTGTCATGGAACAAATGCTGAAGGAAGTAGCTATTACCCAAGGTTGGCAAATCGAAAACAAAAAATACTCATAAAAAAGTTACAAAATTTTAAAAACGGCATAGCAAATACGCAAAAACAGGAGATAATGTTTACTTTTGCAAAGCCATTATCACCACAAGATATGAAAGATATTACATACTATCTGTCACATTTCAAGAAAGAAAATACAGATAAATACAAAGTTGAAGATGATTTACTCGGAGTTGACTACTAGTCATTCTCCGCTGTAAAAAATTCAATATAGACTTTTTGAAAGTATTTTTTTGCTTTTTCAGCTTTTTGTATTTTTGATTCAAAAATCTCTTTTGATGATGGATAACGCTCTGAATACTCTCTGTACATTTCACATTTCATATCCATATTTTTAGAAAACTGCTCAATAACCGCTCTGAAATCTTCTGGGGTAGCAACCCACTGCATAAAGTTTTTAAACATACGCTCTCTGACATCAATAGCAAAAGACTCATCAAGCCCTTCTGCCATTCTTTTTAGATCCCAGCGTGAAAAATAGATACCACTTTTCACCGGTGGCATAATCTCAGCATAAATCGCTTTTAAGTAATCTGGGTAATCTTCCGGTGTATCCATATCACAGCTGCCATCTTCACAGGATTGATCCATAACCTGTCTTTGCATCTGCTCAAACTCACCTCTAAGTTCATTTAAATCTTTTATATCCATAATATTTTCCTCTATTTTATAAATTGTTTATATATCTCTTTGGCTAAATCTTCACCACTGAATGATCCATTTTTTTCCAAATAAGTGCCGATGAGCTTTTCTCCCTGTCGTACAACAAAATCACATCTATTGTAAACCTGTACAAACTCATCTGCCTCGTCCAAAAGTTCAACAGCACTCTCTTGATACTCTGATGCAATATATGCCCCGTTAACATGAGATTTTTTCATATTTGAAAGTGTAAAGTAGAAATCATCTTCGCGGATGTTCATAGGTATCATCATAGCATCTATACCCTCTTCTTTTATGATTTTGTTCAGCATTACAAAAAGAGGATTTGGGCTTGCATGCTCTGCAATAAGTCCAAAAAGTTTTGTCTGTTTTTGAATCTTATCCTTAGCATTCATTGTATCTATCGCTTGCATATTTTCACTCATTCTATTCCCCATAATTCTTTCGCTTCTTCTTCTTCGATACTACATCTTCTACACAGAAGCTCGCCACCCTGGTACGCAAAGAAATTACCACACTCATCACAACGTTTTATATCAAAACGAACAAGTGTTTCGATCTTTGGTTCAAAAAAGTTTGCAAGTGAGAATGTTGGTCTTAATGTTAATGAATTAGGTTCACAGAGATCATGACAGCTGTGACACTGCACACACGAGAGTGGATTGAAATTAATCACAGAACCCTTTCCATCAGAGCTCAATGCTCCAGTTGGACAGATTCGGTAACACATTTGACAATTTGTACATGTTGATTCATCTAAATCTTTTTGAGAGATAAAGCTAATATCTTCTATGGCGATAGTATGAAAATTCTCAGGTACCTTTGCATATTTCATAGCCATAAGCAACAAACTTCGTCTATCTGGAATATTTTTTTGTTTAATTTTAACAATATCAACATTCGTAACTTCATGAACTTTAAGAGATGTATCACTTGCTTCAACTTTATTTTGAAGCTGCTGCTTTATACTAACTGCTTTTTTAAGTCCCTCTTTGGAAAGAAGTTTTCTTCTACTAAGTGCATTTTCTTCTTGAACTTCGGGACTCATATTCAGCTCTTTAAGCTCTATTGATTTCCCTTGTTCCATTGCTTCTAAAAGAAAATTAACCTCTTCAACTCTCTCTTTGATAAGTGGCAAATTTTTATTCGCGATTAAGCACTCTTTACACACCCCAATATCTGCGGTAATAGTGTTTGGTGAAATCAGAGCAATACTTAATAGCTCTTCGACACTCAGTGCTGCAATACAAGGCAGCTCATTTTTACAGCTTAAAATCTCTAAGTCATTTTCCAAAAAGTTAAAAACATAATTGATAGGCTTGAAATCATCTAACTCATATGCTGCAGTTGGACAAACGGCATCACATCCGCCACATCCTACACATTCACTTGGAGTAAAAGAGACAATACTTTCATCAATTTTAATAGTCTCCACAGGGCATACTTCAACACACTTGTTGCAAATAGCAAATTTATTGGATGTATGCACACATTTTGAAACATCTAAAGTCAGTAAACTCATGCGATATATTTATACTCTTTATCTTTTAACGCACTTAAATACTCAAAATCACTTAAGATAAACTCTAAAGCGAAATCAGCCAAGTCAAAATAAAAAGCTGTTCCGGCTTCATTTTTCACATTTAACAGATACATAGGTGCCCACTCAACAATATGATCTTTCATAAAACCGTACTGGAGTTGTGCGAGTTGTTTTGCAATTTCTATATCACCCTCTTCAAGTGCCTTAAGCTCTGCCTTACAAAGCTCATACATAAATTCCAGCTCTACGCCAATATGATCTGCTGCCATTACGCGTGCTTTATCAAGCTCTACTCTAAATTCAAAAGCATTAAAAATAGCTTGGACAGGATTGTCTCCACCTGTTTCCATCATCTGGTCTTCTCGTGTATAAAAAGATTCATATGGAATCAAATGCAACAAAAAAAGGTTAGTAAAATCAACATTGAGATATCTCTCAATCAACTCTTTTCTATCATACTCTTCTCTTTTTTTCCATGTTTCATATGTTGGAAAAAAAGAGAGGATATTTTCATCTTCTTCTATTGATTTTAATAGCCCTTCATCCACTTCGCTCATCACGAGCCTTGAGAGTAAAGCATATATATTTATACGAGCAATTTGCTGTTGTTTTAAATCATTATTCATTAATTGGCTACCTTGAATGGAAATATTATTGGAGGTATATTAAAGCACCACTTAAAGTGGGCTTTAATATAAAAATTAAATCTCTTTAATCTCAACTCTGTAAGCTTTTTGACTCGGTTTTACCGGACGTTTAATATGGTATGGACGACGCCATGTATCACCAGTTGCAAGAGGGCGAGTTAAGTCGTCTCTCCATGCTTTATAAACTTTAAAGTTATTTTCATAGTTTACATGGATATCACCAATCTTTTCATCAGCTCCAGCTTTAGAAAGAATAACTTTTTGATGCCAACCATGATTACCGGCAATTGGATCTGGATGACAAGGAGCTACAGCATTTTGCCATGCACCAGAGAGTCCATTCCACCAGATATCATCTAAGTCTCTGTTATACTCTTTAAACTGCCACGCTTTATGAGGATGAATACCTTCAGTTGTTGTCATTGTTCCAACTTTACCATCATTTGTCATAGTAACTTTTGGAGATCCTAAACTCATAATACCTAGTGAATGTTCAAATCCTGGAATGTTGACAGAATCTTTCAATTTCCAACGCCCAGCATGGTGTGAACACGCAAGAACACCAGGACGAGTTGCCTCAGTCGGTACTGCCATTGCGATAAAATAACCACTTTTGATACCAGTTAAAGTATCTTGAATTTGAACTTTTACAGCATCACCGCGTTTGATACCAAGTTTTTCAGCATCTTTTGTGTAAATCCATACAGGATTGTGATTTTGTGAAATTTCCATAAGGTGCTTAGAGTTCACAGAGCGTGTGTGAATGTTATATGGCAGACGATAAATTGTATTTAATGCAAACTCATTATCACCTTTCATATGTTTATGGTGAACCTGAGTTACTAGGTGAACCATTTTATCATTCTCCGCCTTGTTTCTAGGATAAATAGGAATAGCGTACTCTGGCCATTTCCATTCAGTTAACCATTCAGAGAAGAATTCAAGTTTCTTGCTTAAAGTATGGAAACCTTCAAGAGCTTTGTTGTCTTTAATGATACCGATAGACTCTTCTACCATGCCATCTTTGACCCAAAGTGTTCCAAAACTATCTTTTTTCACTTCGTCTTTATGGTATTTATGTCCATGTGCATAGACATAATCACCTTCGATTTTCAACTCTTCTTCTTGTGGTTTATACACATTAGTTTTCTCAGTCCAACAACCATGATCTCTAATGTATGCATATACCGGATACTCTTCACCTTTGTACATTTTTCTTGCAGTTTCGTTCAATCTTGGTATATTACTCAATGCTGCATCAAAGTACTCAGGAACTGTTACACAGCGAGATGGATCTTTTTTACTTGCCCAATATTTTCTTACACCTAAAGAACCATCTGGATCTACATGATGAACAATAAGATTTGGCCAGAATTCACTCTCTTCCCAAACTTCACCAAGACCAAATTTCATATGTGCTTCTAATGTAGCGCGTGTTGGATCTTTTGGTTTCCATCCAGATTTTTCAGCTGCAACACGAAGAACCGCTTGACGAAATTCAATACGCTGCTCTGGCTTCGATGGAGTAGACTGCTGGTCATTTCTCTCACCCGCAAGTCCAACTGGAAGAACATAATCACAGTACCAGTTTGTTTCAGACCATGTTGGTGACAGGTTGAATGTTAATTCAAATTTATCTTCGCGCTTTAGTGCTTCCATCCATCTAAAACCATCCGGATTAATCCATAATGGATTGTGCATTCTTGGAACATACACAGCCATGGATTTAGGAATCTTAAGCCCTTTTTTTGTCCATTTTGCATGCCAGTCGTCATCCATCATAATTTGTGGCATCATAAAGCCCATTTCATAAGTTGAAATCGGATATTCCGGCGGCCAAGCAATTTCATTCCACGCATCAGTTTTTACTGGGTGTTTACCAGCTACTGTAGCTTTATCACCTTTACCTGCAACTGAAATCTCATGCCAGTGGTGCATACCTATTCCACCGATATCTCCACGCATAGCACCACGAAGTGCTAACGGTAAGAAACCGGCACGCGTGTTCATCCAACCACCACGGTGACCGATTGCTCCGGCACGCCATAGATAACTAGTGATTCTTGCACCAGCCGGGACAAAAAGTTCCCATAACTCATCAAGCTTGTACTCCATACCTTCAAGTTTACACTCTTGGACTACAAACTCTTTTGTATATGGTGCATACAACTCTTTCATAAGTTCTATGTATGATTCATAACTGTCATCTTTTGGCACTTTTGAAATATATCCATAACCAACCATCTTTTGTAAATAGTCTTTGTTCGCCATTAGACGATCCCAGTTCAACCACTCTTTTACATAGACATGATCTACTAAATCATTTCCGTCTTTATCTTTTTCATGAACAATTCTATTTACAAGATAAAGATAAAGTGCTGCTTCAGTTCCTGGCCATGCCGGAATCCATAAATCTGCCATACCGGCAGAGTTACTCATTCTAGGGTCAATAACAACCATTTTTGCACCACGCTTACGTGCATCAGCAATATATGCTGCTGATTGTTGGAAGTAGTGTCCTGCATCTGCTGCGTGAGATGATTGTAAGAAAATCAAATCTGCACTAGCCCAGTCTGGTGAGTTTCTATCATCATTTGCCCACTGGATTGTACCTTCACGAGCACCTGCGGAACAGATGTTTGTGTGAGAGTTGTATCCGTCAATTCCTAATGATTGAGGAACACGCGGACCAAAACCATTCTCATTTGGACGACCAACATGATACATGATTTGTTTTTTAGAAACTTCATCACCTTTAGCAAGCGTATCGTGCATTTTCTTACCAATAGCAGCCATTGCTTCATCCCAAGTTACACGAACCCATTTTCCTTCGCCACGCTTAGAACCTGGAGCTCTTTTGATTGGGAATGGAATACGATCTGGATCGTACATTTGAGAAGTTACAGCGTACCCTTTTGCACAGTTACGCCCACGAGAACCTGTGTGAAGTGGATTTCCCATATATTTACGCACTGTAAGCACACCCTTCTCAAAATCATTCTTGTTTACCCATGCAGTAAGACCACATCCTGCTTCACAGTTTGAACAAACTGTTGGAACGATTGTATAATCATTTACTTGAATACCGTCTGGGTTTTCAGCACTTCTCACGCCATGACGCTCTATACCACCGCGTTTCCAGTCAGTTCCATCAAGCTCTTTAAAGCTATCCCACTCTTTTTGTTCAGGATAAAATGAAATTGTTTTTGGAGTATTTGTAAACTTACTGTCTGTTACAGATTCTGCGACAGCATCAGTTGTAAATACACCCTTTGCTATAGCTACACCAGCAACGCTAAATGCAGCACCTTTTAAAAATGTTCTTCTGCTTTGTAAATACATTTATACTTTCTCCTTAACTAAGTGGTAATAACTGTGGAATTATTAACCAAATATGCTTGACTACCCACAATCCTGCGATCGCTAAAATAGCCGCAAGATTTAAAATAGCACTACTTTTACTAACACGCGCAAGTGCTATAAGCAACATAGGTAAGATATATGCGACCCACTGCCCAACCCAGAACATTGTTGCATATTCACCGTCACCTTTTACATAGTGTAAAATTGCTGCAACCTCTTCTGATTTCATAGCACCAAAAATATACTCTGACATATAGATGATAAATGCCATCAAAGCAGATAATCCTAAAATAGCTCCAAAGAACTGTTTTGTCTCATCACTAAGTTTTGAACCGCCAAGTAAAATAATAGCTGCAGAACCTGAGAGAGTCGCTGCTAAAATCATCTGCACCGCTTCTGTTGGCATTTGCCATAGCTCACGAGCGGTAGCTTCGGCCATAATTCCCGCAGTGTAAAGTGTTACGGGGATTGCCAAAAGTGTTATCCAAAAAAGCAATTTGTCATAAGTAGCAGTATCTTTTTTAAAAAAGATAATAACAATCATTAAAGACTCTAAAGCAACAAATATTGAAGCCATCCATGCACCTACTGTGATAGCAGAAGTCCAGTGAGGATAGAAAAAGATATGCCACATTCTAAATGGTTGGTGCAAATCAGCCAAAGTAAATAATAAGAAAATATTCATAAAGATAAAAGAGACTATAAGCGTTGAAGTTCTCAGGCCTTTCATCTCATCAGGATTTTTTCTAAGTAATAAGAAAAGCATAAACACCAAACCGGTACCGATACTCTTCGCCCACATATTCATCGTAACATACCAACCCCAAAATATGTCTGGTATCGCCACATCCAAAGTAACCACTGCATTTGTTGCAGCCAAAGTTTCATGTACCATTAGTGATGCCCTCCTAGTGGAAGTTTTGTTATATTGTTAAATAAGCTATAGCCTTTTTCTCTTTTTGATGCAAGAGGGTTTAGATTAACTTGGCTTGCTCCAACATAATAGTGATGAGGATTCGTGCCTTTTTCTGGTTTACGAACCTGCACATCTCTGTTGTCTTGAATATATCTAGAAATATTTGAAGTTGGATCATCTAAATCACCAAAAATATTTGCCTCAACCGGACATGCAACAACACACGCAGGCATCATAGATGATGCGATACGGTGAGCACAATATGTACACTTATCGGCTGTTTGCGTCTCTGGGTCTATATAGATAGCACCATATGGACAAGCCATAACACAACCGGCACAACCGATACATCTCTCTTTATCAATATTTACAATTCCATTTTCAAGATAATGAAGAGCGGATACCGGACAGATTCTTTCACATGGAGCATTCTCACAGTGATTGCATCTAAGCGGTGTAAATGTTCTTTTAGTCTCTGGGTATGTACCCACATCTACATATTTAACACGGAGTCTCCATGTACTAAGCGGGACTTCATTTTCCACTTTACATGCGATCTCACAACCTTTACATCCCATACATAGATGTAAATCAACTAGGAAACCTAATTGCATATATTTCTCCTTTATCCCATTAGGGCTTATTTAAGATTTATAACTACGACTTATCTACACTAAAAGAAGCCCTTATACACGGCATTTCGGGCTTTTTTTACTGTGTCTATGATAACAAACGAAGCTTAAAGAAGTTATAAATTAATGATAATTTTATAATAGGTTTTTCAAATGGGTATATTTAGAAAAGTAATATTTGAGAGCTTTATACTAATTATAAGCTTAAGTTTTACAACTAGTATAAGGATTTAAAAAGTTATCTCAATCGCACTCTGACAGAGTGTTCATGTGCAGTAAGACCTTCTGTATTTGCAATGAGGGCACACTCTTTACCTATCTCACTAATAGCCTTTGAACTAAATGAGATAATCGAACTTTTCTTCATAAAGTCTTCTACGCTAAGCGGTGAATAGAATTTTGCGGTCCCGCCTGTTGGAAGTGTATGGTTTGGTCCTGCAATATAATCGCCTATTGCTTCTGGAGTATTGTGTCCTAAGAAAATGGCTCCGGCATGTTTAATGTATGGAAGCAGTTCAAACGGGTTCTGCGTCGCAACTTCAAGGTGCTCTGGTGCTATCTCATTCATCAACTTAACAGCTTCATCCATACTTTGTGTTACTATGATTGCTCCACGCTTCTCTATCGACTCTCTAGCTATATCCTCACGCGAAAGATTTTGCAACCATTTTTCGATCTCCACTTGAACTGCATTAGCCAATCTCTGTGATGGAGTAATCAAAATCGAACTTGCCATCTCATCATGCTCCGCCTGTGAGAGCATATCAATTGCCATATGATTTGGGTTTGCGCTCTCATCTGCTAAGATTCCTATCTCACTTGGACCCGCAATCATATCGATATTTACATCTCCAAAAACCATCTTCTTCGCAGTTGCCACAAAGATATTTCCAGGTCCGGTAACAACATCAACTTTAGGAATACTTTCTGTTCCGTATGCCAAAGCAGCGATTGCTGATGCACCACCTACTTTATAGACCTGCTCAACTCCACAGAGGTGGCATGCCGCCAAAAGAAGCTCATTGGGTTTATTATCTGGTGTCGGTGTGCATACAACAATATTTTCCACACCTGCAACCTGTGCAGGGATAACATTCATCAAAAGCGATGACGGATATGTAGCTTTCCCACCAGGAATGTAAAGCCCAGCAGAGTCAACCGGGGTTACTTTTTGTCCAAGAATTGTTCCATTTGCTTCAGTATCAAACCATGATTGTGGCTTTTGTTTTTCATGATAGACTTTGATTCTGTCATAAGCAAGATGCAGTGATGCTTTTAATTTTTCATTTAAGCTATCGTATGCTTTACTCATAGACTCCTGAGAAATTTTCAAATCTTCATCACTTTGCGGAGTCCAGCCATCAAACTTTGCTATATGCAAAAAAAGTGCTCTGTTCTTATCTTTTTTTATCTCATCAATAATATCACCGACTATGCCTGAAACATGGTCAATATCCATTTTCCCGCGTCCAAGAAGTTCTTCAAATTTTTTATCAAAATCACTATCTGTTGATTTTACAAATATCATTATTTTCGCGCTCTCTTTTTGTTTTTATCAAACTCTTTTTTTGCGATATGGAGTGTTTCTAAAAACATATCTTTTTTGATATATCCAAGTAGTGGCTGATACATTGGTGTTCCATTAGGGTAAAGAAACCATATTCCCGGTAACCCCGGTGTGTTTTGGCGAATATCCATCGGGATATAATCCCCCTCATTTGTCCACGAACGGATCGCTATAAAGTTTTTATTTAACTCTTTGACGACTTTTGCATCTCTGAGCGTTGTCTTATCCAATAAGATACAGTATCTACAAGTATCGCGTGAGATAATAAATAAAACCGGTTTGTTTTGTTTTGTTGCAGCTGCAATACCGCTTTGATAATCTTTAGCCCAATCTACTGTTGCTCCAAAAAGAGTACTACTAAGGAGTACACCTAATATAATTTTTTTAAACATGTTTTTTTACCTTTTTTAAAAGTTCTTTTGAGCACTCTTTTGCACTCTTGCCTGTCACATCTATAACTATATCTGCTAGCTTTAAATACTCTGGCTGTCTCTGCTTATACAGCTTTTGTGCAGCCTGAAGATCAGAAAGCAGTGGTCTTTTTTTCAGTTTTTTAGCTGCATTTGGATGCTCTTTTATTCTTTTGATGATAGCATCAAATGGAGAATCTAGAAGTACAATTGTACCTATTTTTTTTAAATTTTCCTGCTTATAGAATCCACCACCCGTTGAGATGAGTGTATTTTTCACACTTAACTCCAACCATTTTGCTATATTTTTTTCTAATTTTCGGAAATACTTTTCACCTTCGTCTTCAAAAATAGTTTTTATTTTTCTATTTTCCATACTCTCTATCAAATCGTCTGTGTCTATTGCAATATAATCAGAATATTTAACAATCTCGCGAGCAACACTTCCTTTGCCAACTCCCATAAATCCAATCAATACTATATTTTTCATTTTCTCACTTTATGTCATACTAAAAGCACTCATATCAAAATCTGGTTTTTTCTTTCTTGTTGTATGATATATCCAAACCGGTGCTAAGATATTATACTCTAGTATTGCCATACTCACAATAAAAAAGAGTGATGACGGTATAAGAAATTCTGACATATAAAAAGAGAAGATAAAACCTACAAGAGAGAGCATAAGGAGAAGAAACTGTAGGCGTGAAAATTTTTTGTTTATCATCTCATTTATTGTCGGAATTGTCATATATCCAAGGGCATTCAGATGAAACCAGACCAAAAACGGTACAATCTTATAGAGCATCCCAAGCATGATAGAGAGAACAAACCCACCACCGATAAGAATCCCTACCATTACAATATACTCATGCTTAAAAAACTCATCATATATCCAAAGAAATGAACCAAGTGTCAAAAAGATACTCGCAGCTCTCCAGTACCATACTGTTACATCTGAGACTGGTCTTTTTCTTTTATTGAACTTTATCCACACCGTTGTTGCAAATGCCCAAAAAAATGTAGTTACCCAAAGTTTTGCATACAGAGTATGCTCTTGTGCAAAAATGCTCAGCACCATCCATATAAAAAGCCCTGTAGAGATAAGTAAAACAACTCTTTTTTTACAAAACTGCTTAAAACGCGGTGCTACATAAAACATCGGCAGAACCTGAAAAGCCACACCAATTATTAAAATACCCGCAAAACCAAAAACAGCCCAGACACTGTGGATATTTGCCACGATATAATGCAACCCTGTTATATCGTTTTCACTATATCCATAAAGCAGATAAACACCCATCAAAACAATCATAAACGCAAATATAAGAGCAACCGACATCCCTTTGATACTCGCAGTAAAATGTTGGACACCTTTAATGGCATAAAGCATACTCCCGATAATCACAAGAAATCCGCTCCCAAGAAAAAGGGATGCAAGGCGCAATAAAAGCGTATTGCTCATCTCTAAACCAAAAACCATACTGAAAAGTCCCAACAGTAATGCTGCGTGTGAAAAAGTAGCAACTGTTTCTATTTTTGGAATATTAACGCCTGCAAGAACCGATAGCATCTGCGTGAGTGCTCCTAGCATAATGAAACCAAAAATACCTATAGTTATGAGATGTACAACTACAATAGCATCAATAGAGTAGCGATTCATCAAAGTAGCAGAATCACTAAAAAGCAGTAAAAAACCTACTAAGATACCAAAAATAGGTGCCATTATAAAAAAACGAAGTGGTGCTGAAATGGGAGGTGCTTGATCTATAGATAAGCCATTAAAGTCCAAAACTTTTTCCTACTCTACAACAAGAGAGTCCATCATCTCTACGATACGATCAGATTCTGCACTTAAATGCTGTTGTGCCATGGCGTAGAGCATCTGCTCTTCTTTCATATTGTGTTGTTGCAGTAAAATCATCAATGTTTCAGAGAGTCCAAAAAATTTATCTTTGTCATCATTCTCAATTGCTTCAAGTAGCTGGCTCATAAGATTTCTCATCTGAGAGTGTTCTTGACGCATCATCTCTGTTGGACCCATTGTCATATCTGTTTTTGTTTCAAACTCCAAAAACATAACACGCTCTTCCATCTGAAAGTGTCTCTCCATATTTGCAATAAACTCCTGCGTGAGCTCTTTGGCATCTAAAAGAGAGTTATGTGCCCGCTCTTCCATCTTTGCAAAAACATCATCACATCGTCTATGGTCATTTGTCAAATACTCTTTTATACTACTCAAAATTACATCCTAAAATAAAAAATTTTCAGTATTGAGCCACTTGATCCCGATTTTTGAGATTAAAAAATTCAGAACTAAGATATACCTGCAACATTTTATCTCAATTTTGTTAAATTTCTATAAAGTTTCCATTTTCGCTCTGTGCTTTGTGGTTCAATAGTGTAAATCTCTCTTCTTTAAATCACATTTTTAACAGAAAAGTAGAACTATTTAATAACAAAAGGTATAATTCTCTCTTTAAATATACAATCATTTCAATACACAGGTTTACTCTATGAAAAACAAAAAAATCATTCCGTTGGGATTTCTCTCGGCAATATTATCTCTAAGCTTTATTTTGAGCTCTACACTCTTTGCAGAAGAGGCAACGGCGAAAAAAAAGAGTACTGAAACTTCAAGGCTTGAAGCACTTTCAAAATTCACAAAGGTAATTGGCATTGTCCAAAAGTATGATGTCGATCAGATAACCATTGAAGAGCTAATAGACAAAGCACTCAAAGGTTTGATGGAAAATCTTGATGCACACTCTAACTATCTTACACAAAAAGATTATAAGCGTCTGCAGGTACAGACAAACGGGGAGTTTGGCGGTCTTGGTATTACCGTAGGTATGAAAGGTGGAGCACTTACTGTTATCTCGCCTATTGATGGCACTCCTGCAGACAAAGCGGGACTTAAATCAGGCGATATTATCTTAAAAATTGATAATAAATCAACACTTGGCATGACGATTGACGAGGCTGTTTCACTGATGCGTGGGAAAGTTGGGAACCCGATCGATTTAACTATTGTACGCAAGGGTGAAAGCAAACCGCTCTCGATTCATATTGTTCGTGATATCATCAAAATAGAGTCTGTACATACCAAAATGATTGGTAAAAACATTCTCTACATTCGTGTTTCAAGCTTTGATAAAAAAGTGGTAAATGGTGTAGCAAAAGCCATCAAGAAGAAAAAATTTGTAACAAAAGGTATTATCTTAGACCTTAGAAATAATCCAGGCGGACTCCTTGATCAGGCGGTAGGGCTTGTTGATCTTTTTGTAGATAGCGGTGTAATTGTTTCACAAAAAGGAAGAAGAAAAATCGAGACGAAAGAGTACTCTGCACATACAAGTAATACCATTACAGATGTTCCTGTTGTTGTTCTTATCAATGGAGGAAGTGCAAGTGCAAGTGAAATTGTAAGTGGAGCTCTTCAAGATCACAAACGCGCAATACTCATAGGGGAGAAGAGTTTTGGAAAAGGAAGTGTTCAGGTTGTTCTGTCGATTACAAAAACAGAAGCGATTAAGCTGACGATTGCACGCTACTACCTGCCAAGCGGAAGAACAATCCAGGCACTTGGGGTAGTACCGGATATTGAGGTACTTCCAGGTGAACTTAAAACATTTAAAAATGAGTTTGCCATCAAAGAAGCTGACCTTAAAAAACACCTAAAAAAAGAACTTGAAAAAATTGATGGAAAAAAATCGCAGACTAAAGAAGATAAAAAAAATATAATTACGCCAAAAATGTTGGAAAAAGATTTGCAAATGAAAGAGGGTGTTAATATCATCAAGGCACTTATTATTACAAAAGGATAGAAAATCAATGAAAAAAAGAGAGATACTCTACGAAGGCAAGGCAAAAAAGATTTGGTCAACAGATGATAAAAATTTAGTAATCTCAGAGTTTAAAGATGATTTAACTGCATTTAATGGACAAAAGAGATCTTCCGAAGCAGGAAAAGGCGCTCTAAACAATAAAATCTCTACAGAGCTATTTAAACTGCTAGATAAAAATGGTATTCCTACACACTTTGTAGAGATGCTTGACGACAATCATATGCTCCATAAAAAAGCAGATGTTATTCTTATTGAAGTAATTGTAAGAAACATCGCCACAGGTTCACTATCTCGTAACTTAGGTATTGAAGATGGAAAAGTTCTGCCGTTCACACTTGTTGAGTTTGACTATAAAAATGATGATTTAGGTGACCCAAAACTCAATGATCAACATGCGCTTATCTTAGGTCTTGTTGATTTTCAAGATGAGTTGGATAAACTTCGAAGAATGGCTCGCCAGGTAAATGATATCTTGAAACCTTACTTTATAGAAAAAGGCTTAAACCTTGTTGACTTTAAACTTGAGTTTGGAAAAGATAAAGAGGGAAATATCATCCTTATTGATGAGATCTCTCCTGATAATTGCCGTTTTTGGGATATTGAAAGCGGAGAGAAGATGGATAAAGATAGATTCAGGCAAGGGCTTGGCGGGTTAAAAGTGGCTTATGGGCAAGTTTTAGAGCGTATTTTAAACAAATAGATAAAGGATAAATTATAATGAAAGCTATCGTAAATGTATTTTTAAAAGCAGGTGTTTTGGATTCACAAGGAAAAGCTGTTCATCATGCTCTTGATTCTCTTCATTTTGACAGAGTAAAAGATGTTCGCGTTGGTAAGCAGATCGTACTGCAACTTGATGAAAATAACAAAGAAAAAGCAATGGCTTATGTAACAAAAATGTGTGAAGAGCTTTTAGCAAACACAGTTATTGAAGATTATACTATAGAGCTAGTATAATGAAGGTCTCAATTCTTCAATTTCCGGGTACAAACTGTGAGTTTGACACACAGTATGCATTTGAAAAGCTTGGGTGTGATACTGAAATAGTATGGCACAAAACAGAGTCATTTCCATCTGATACCGATCTTTTAGTCGTAGCAGGAGGCTTTTCTTACGGGGACTACCTTAGAAGCGGTGCTATTGCAAAATTCTCACCTATTATGAAAGCAGTAGTAGGGTATGCAAAGAGTGGTGGAAAAGTCCTGGGGATCTGTAACGGCTTTCAGGTTTTAACAGAAGCAAGACTCTTACCGGGTGCACTCAAACGCAATGAAGGACTTCATTTTATCTCAAAGCACCATCATCTTCGTGTAGAAAACAGTGACAATATCTTTTTGAAAAAATTAAACAAAGGTGATATTGTCAATATTCCGATAGCCCATCATGATGGCAACTATTATATTAACAAAGAGGGGCTCAAAGAGCTTGAAACAAATAGTCAGATTCTTCTTCGCTATACAGATAAAGATGGGAAGATTGAAAATCCTAATGGTTCTGTGGAGTCAATCGCAGGTGTTTGCAATAAGGAGAAAAATGTATTTGGACTTATGCCACACCCTGAGCGTGCAATGGAAGCTGTTTTGGGCAGTGCTGATGGTATTGCGATGCTAAAAGGATTTTTAGAGTCGTGATAAAACTACTTTTTCTTACTCTTATTTTTATAACATCGCTTTTTGCAAATAAAGTACTCTATGTCAACTATGGAGAGATACCAAAAAGAGTAATTAAAGGTGAAATATTTCCGGTAACATTAAAAACACTCTCTACAGTAAGGGATTTTGATGATGTCGAATATAACTTTTCTAATCATTCCGGCTTAAAAATCTTAGATACAACTCCAACTAAAGAGTATAGAGGAAAATTTCTTTATGCTACTTTTCATATGCTTGCTACTGCCGATAGCGCAAAACTTCCCGATGTCAATGCAACACTCATTGCTACGCAAAAGCATAACTCCACCTTTATCAATGGCCCAAAGCTCAATATCATTACACTAAATCCAAAAAAAGAGTTCTCAAATATCATCGCAAACTCATTTGAATTGCAAGATTATAGAACAACAAGCTATGATATAAATCACAATATTGTTGTTTTTGTAGCTACAGCAACAAATGCAAATATAGAAACAATGCATTTTGAGAATGTTTACAAACAGGGAATGGAATCTATTGAAAACTCTTATGAGACTTCAAGAATAACCTATTATGTTGTCATAGATAAACACTTAGAATACTTTACATTTTCATATTTTAATCTTTCAAAGAATAGTTATGTATTGGTAAGCATACCTATTATTGTTGATGATGACAGTGTAGCAACACAGAGTGATTTAAAACCACATGACCAGTCTCATGATACTATAAAAATGTATATTGCCCTTACCATATCAATCATCGGACTTATTATCATTTTCTTTAGACAGAAATATATCTACTTAATTTTTATTGTCTTGCCACTTGGATATATTCTCTATTTGAGTATGCCACAAAAAGAGGTTTGTATAAAAAAAGGCTCAAACATATACCTTTTACCGGTTGAAAATGGTACAATATTTGAAGCAACGCCTCAAGAGTATCATCTGCCAAGAGAAGGAAGCGTAACAAACTTCACAAAAGTAAAACTTCAAAACAATAAGATAGGATGGGTAAAAAATGAAGATACTTGCTCGTATTAACTGGTTTTTTGCCACCATCAATATCTTCTTGTCATTAATATTGATGATAATTTTATACCCTATTCTTCCTCGTCCCTATGCACGAAAAATTGCTGCGTGGTATGTGCGTCTAACAACATTTTTCTCTGTAAATATCAAAGGAAAAGAGGATCCCGCAACGCAAATGTTTCTTATCAACCATCAAAGCGATTTGGATATTGGCATTATGGAGACGATATCAAAAAAAGATTTGGCATGGGTAGCAAAAAAAGAGCTCTTTGATATCCCTTTTTTTGGACTTGCTATGAGTATGCCCGAAGATATTCCCATAGAGAGGCAAAGCAAAACATCGCTTGTAAAACTTTTAAAAAATGCAAAGGATAGACTCATTAAGGGTCGTGTTATTACTATATTTCCTGAGGGTACGCGTTCGCGTGATGGCAGAATGCTTCCTTTTAAAAGTGGTGCAAAGGTTGTTGCAGACAAGTTTCAACTGCGTGTCCAGCCTGTTGTTTTGATACAAACAGCAAAATATTATAATATTAAAAGATTTTATTACTCTCCGGGTACTGTTACCGTAATATTTATGGAGAGTTTTGTCGCAGATAAAGCGGATCCCAATTGGTTGAATGAGTTAAGAAAAAAAATGCAAAAGGTTTATGATGATGAGTTGGCAAACGATTCTAGCCATCGGTAGCGGTGGTTTTATAGGAGCAATATCTCGGGCTTATCTCAATGGACTTATCTCTCACAGAATCCCTCATGAGCTGCCATTTGGAACATTGGGCGTCAACTTAATCGGTAGTTTTATTATGGGTTGTCTAGTCGCCTACTTTATGCACGCAACTCTCTTCTCTATGCATATGAAATCTTTTTTATCCACAGGAATTCTTGGAGCATTGACGACCTATTCTACATTTGCTATTGAGAGTTTTTTACTCTTTGAAAGTGGCAGTATCGGACTTGCTCTTCTTAATATCTCTCTAAATGTTTTTGGTACGGTTGCTATGGCTGGGGGTGGTTACTATATGGTAAACACTCTCTTTAGATCCTAATAATCTCATCGGCGCACCATTCTGCCAAGTCTATATCATGAGTGATAAGCAGCATCCCCATATTTTCTAAATGTCCCATTAACATCTTCATAACATCCAATTGAACCACATTGTCAAGTGCAGAAGTCGGTTCATCAAGTAAAAGCAGCTCTGGCTTCATTAATATTGCACGGAGTATAGAAGCACGCTGAAGTTCTCCTCCGGAGAGTTCATGTGGGAGCTTATGGAGTAGCTCCTCTTCAAGATCTATGTTTTGAAGATAAATTTTAAGTTTCTCCAAAGAAGCAACATCTGATATTTGATTAATAAGCGTATAGCTTGGATGAAAAGAGCTGTAAGGGTCTTGAAAAACCTCTGAAGAACGCATAGCTTTTATACTGCCATACTGCGGTTTAAGATTACCGAGAATAAGCTCAAAAATTGTACTCTTTCCTGCTCCACTCTCTCCAACTATTGCTTTTAACTCTCCTTTTTTTAACGACAAAGAGAGATCTTTTAAAAGCACTTTTTCTTTTGAATAGCTAAAAGTGAGATCTTCTACCTTTAAAACTTCTTGCAACTACTCACTCTTTTTTGTCAATGCCAGATACTGCTTTGTAAGTTCATGATAGAGTTTTTCGGGTGTAAGTTCTCCATCTTCTTCCCAGATACGCTTCATAACAACATTATCCTCCTCTCCGTTCCATACTTTGATATAGGAACCATCTTTGTATCCGTAGTCTTGACGAAATTGATTTAAAATATTTTTGCCGACATAAAGACGATAGAGTGTATCAAGATTAAGTCCGCTCATCACAACAAGATCAAAAAACTCTGAGACAAGCCCTTCTAAATCAAGCTTCTCTTTTACAAGAACAATACGCATGATATTTTCCACTTTTTCTATTGTACTGTTTTGATCTGCAAACTCTGTAGCAAGTGTCTCAATTTGAGAAAATGATGCCGATTCTGAAATATCATTTGCCACATCTTCAACAATACCACGAAATGTTTGTGAATAGTTTTCAATAGCCAAACTTATAATAAAGTGCCATACATCAACAACTTCTATCTGTAGATTACCCCAATCAGGCTCAACCTCTATGTTTTTCCAATGCTTCCACGGAAATGAGTCTATCATCTCCGCACACTCCATATAGATACAGCGTCTCCAGTTGATAACTTTTCCATTTTTTGTTATACCCTTTACCCACTCTTCACCATTCGTTGCATCATTAAGTTGACTTTGTAGTTGTAACATAAGTAAAACTTTATTATTCATTTTTGCTACCTTTTTTCTTATATGCTTGTATTTTATCTAAATATGATAAACTTTAACTATGAAAAAACGAATCAACTGTAGATGTTGTAAATATTACTATGTCACTTGGGAACCCAAACAGCCTCATGGTTGCAAGGCATACGGATTTAAATCCACGCAGATTCCCTCAATAGTAGTTTTTAAAAGCAGTGAGTCAGAGTGCTCTTTGTTTAAACCGAAGCGCTCTTATAAATAAGCTTTTTTCCAAATCCAAGCCGATTATCTGTTAGTTTAAAAAAATCTACCTTGATTTGCCACAACTTGGGAGCTAATGCCAAAGCATACGGAAAAGCTTTAAAATAGAGTGCTTTTAGTTTTGCCTCTTCTAAAATAGTAAAAACTCCACGAAACTGTAGCCCTTGAATCTTGCCGACCTCTTTGGTCTCAAGTAAAATATTTCCAGCTACTTTTTGATTTTTATGAATATGTTCTATATGGAGCGTATCTTCACTGCTTGCCACTACAAAAGAGATGCTTTTAAGATCAAAAGCGTAAAAAAGAGAACAGGCACTCACCTCATTCTCTACCGTCGTTGCAAGCGTAAGGATATGATGCTCTTCTATGAAAGAGGTGATTTTTTCTAAATCTTCAGCATTTTTGATATTATACTCTTCTAAAATCATCAATACAATGTCATCTTTTTAATGCAATCGTCATTAAAAACTCCTGTAATTTGTATAATCTCTCTACCGTTTGAAGTCTCAAAATCTATCTAGTCTGCATCTAAAAAATAGCTATATTTATCCGCCAATTCTAAAATCAAGTACAATTTTTTGAAGTAGAGTAATCTTTTATCGACTAAAACAAAAGAGATAGAGACAGTTGACACTATTAAAACGATACCATATTTCAGCTTTAATTAAAGCAGGTTTGAACAAAAGAGATTATTACCACTCAAAACAGATGCAATCATAAATCTAAAAAAAGTACTCAATTACAAAACTCTATATGGGATATTTTTTGGTAAAATGAGGTGAAAGTGGCGCGGTGGACGAGACTCGAACTCGCGACCCCCTGCGTGACAGGCAGGTATTCTAACCAACTGAACTACCACCGCACTCTAAAATTATATTTTTTGAATTAGTTGTGCTGAAGATGTAAGCGAAGCATACTCTAGTATGTGAGCTTGCATCTGAAGTGCAAATAATCAAAAATGGTGGGCACTACTGGACTCGAACCAGTGACATCTACCTTGTAAGGGTAGCGCTCTACCAACTGAGCTAAGCGCCCTAAATAATGCTTTTTATTTTACTCGTCGTCAATCCCTCATTCGGATACTTAATGTATTCCTCATTTAGTCTTTCCTAGATTAAAAGAAAAAATAATAAATTTAGATTAATGTATCTAAACACCACTAAATGGCGACCCCTAAAGGATTTGAACCTCCGTTACTACCATGAAGTGATAGTGTCCTTGGCCACTAGACGAAAGGGTCACTTTCATTAACAAAGGGTTAATTAAATGGTGGGCACTACTGGACTCGAACCAGTGACATCTACCTTGTAAGGGTAGCGCTCTACCAACTGAGCTAAGCGCCCATAAACTAAAATGGCGCGGTGGACGAGACTCGAACTCGCGACCCCCTGCGTGACAGGCAGGTATTCTAACCAACTGAACTACCACCGCATATTTAGTAAAATGGTGTCCCGTGATGGATTCGAACCATCGGCCACATCATTAAAAGTGACGTGCTCTACCAGCTGAGCTAACGAGACATGTTTTCTTCTCTTTACTAAGAGGTCGAAATTATAGACAAATCATTTTTATATGTCAAGAAAAACAGGGAAAAATTCAGAAAAAAGCCTCTTTGTCAATTAAAAGCAGCATTTTTATCGCCATCATTACGCTTTGGTACTGCACATAGTTTCTATCGCCTTGAAAAAGAAAGTGTTGCTCATCTCTAACATCCTTGCTCCTTACGCCAATACAGACTCTCCCGACAGGCTTTAGTTCTGTTGCTCCCGCATCTCCTGCGATGCCACTAATACTAAGAGCATAATCTGCTTCACCTACACTGAGTGCTCCTCTGCTCATCTCAGAAACAACTTCATGTGAAACTGCCCCAAAATTCTCCAAAACTTCATGATCTACAGCAAGCCAGTTCTCTTTTAAAATATTTGAGTATGTTACAAGTGAACCGTCTAAAATCTTCGATGCTCCATTATATTTTGTAAAATAGTACGCTAAAAGTCCGCCTGTACAGCTCTCCGCAAATGTTATCTTTTTTCCTCTACTTGAGAGTTTTTCGATGATATGCTCTATAATGTTTGCAGAGGCTATAAGCTTTTTAGGTATAAGATTTTTTGCCGAATGAATGAACTTTGAGATATCACCATACCTCTTTGAGTTAATATCAACACGAAGCCATCCCTCCACATAGCTTGTAACTCCGAAGCTAATCTTATATGTCTGCGCTATCGGATTTAATATAGCAATAAGGTCATCCCTGTTTTCATCAAAAACATGAATCGTTGCTTGTGTATCGTTGGCGTGGAGCAAGATTTGTGGCATTTTACTATTCTCATCCATCTGGATTACATTAATTGCACTCCTGTTATGCTCAAGCAGATATGTTCTCTCCTTAAAAAGCATAGCTTTTTGAGGCATTAGCATACCCTCTTTTAGCACCTGACTATCTCCTGTTACGGTGCAGATAACTTTTCCAACGGTTGGGAAGTTTTGTCTATTTGTTACTATTAAAACTCTATTTTCTGCATTTAACTCTTGCTCTAAAGATAGAAAGAGAGAGTTATCACTCTCTTTGAAATAAGCAACAGAATCGATAAAACGCAACTCTTTTTCTATATTTCTAAAAGCATACTCTTGAAGTGGCTCATTGTAGATAAACTTGTTTCCGATAAATATAAGATGTAACTTCATCTTTTGCAAGACCTTTTATGAAGATTTGATATAAAGTATTATAGCAGTTTTATAAGCTTTTAAAATCATTATAGATATAATAAATGACTTTAAATATATTTTTGGGGCAGAGATGGACTACAAAGAGACACTACTTTTACCGACAACGACTTTCACAATGCGAGGAAATTTGATAAATAATGAGCCAAAACGCTACAAGGCATGGGAGGCAAAAAATATCTATCACAAAATGAAGAAAAATCGTAGAGATGCTGAAAATTTTACACTCCACGACGGACCTCCCTATGCAAACGGTCATATCCATATCGGTCATGCATTGAACAAAGTTTTAAAAGATATTATCATAAAACATAACTATTTCTCCGGAAAATCTGTCCGTTTTACTCCGGGATGGGATTGTCACGGCCTGCCAATCGAACAGCAAGTGGAAAAAAGACTTGGTGGAAAAAAGAAAAAAGAGCAATTAAAAACTGCTGAGATTCGAAAACTCTGCCGTGAGCACGCCGCAAAATTCGTAGATATTCAAAGAGATGAGTTTAAAACGCTCGGGATTATTGCCGACTGGGAAAAACCATATGTAACAATGGATTTTCAATTTGAAGCAAATATTTTCAGAACACTTTGCGAAATTGCAAAAAAAGGTCTCTTAGTAGAGCGTAGCAAACCTGTTTTTTGGTCGTGGGCAGAGAGAACAGCTCTTGCAGAAGCCGAAGTTGAGTATGAAGATAAAGAGGATTACTCTATCTTTATCGCATTTGAACTCAGTAGTGAGGCAAAAGCAAAACTTGCTATTGAAGGGAGAGCCGCTCCTGTTATCTGGACAACAACTCCTTGGACAATTCCAGCAAATACAGGCATCTCGCTCAATCCTGAAGAAAAATATATACTCACTACTGATGGTTATATAGTAGCAAAAGAGCTTTTAGGCTCACTTGTAGAGAGCGGAGTTGTAAGTGACGGCATCGTTAGAGAGTTTGATGCAAAAGATTTTGAAAACCTTATCGCCATCAACCCGCTTAACAAGAGAGAGTCTCGTTTGGTTTTAGGGGAACATGTATTGGTAGACAATGGTACAGGATGCGTGCATACTGCTCCCGGTCACGGTGAAGATGATTATCGTGTCGGTCTTATATATGACCTTGAAATTATTATGCCTGTTGATGAGACAGGATGCTATGATGAAAGCGTAGTGGAGCTTGGACTTATTCCAAATGCTCAAGATTTTGTAGGGCATCATATCTTTAAATCAAATGAAGACCTTATCGAACTTATGGGTGATGCGGTTCTTAAAGTAGATAAGTTTATGCACTCCTATCCTCACTGTTGGAGAAGCCACACGCCACTTATCTACCGCGCAACAAAACAGTGGTTTATCTCTGTCGATGGAACTCCCGAAGGAGAGAGTAAAACCCTGCGTGAGATAGCACTTGGCGAAGTTGAAAAAACTCAATTTATTCCAAAAACCGGTCACAAGCGTCTTACTTCCATGGTTGAGAACCGTCCTGACTGGTGTATCTCACGCCAGCGTGACTGGGGTGTTCCTATTGCATTTTTCAGAGTAAAAGCTACTGATGAAGTTCTCTTAGATGAAAAAGTTTTAAACTTTGTTGCGATGATTTTTGAAATGCAAGGAAGTGATGCATGGTACTCTATGGATATTGCACAACTGCTCTATCCCGGATGTAAGCACAAACCAGAAGAGCTAGAAAAAGTAACAGATATTTTAGATGTTTGGTTTGACTCAGGTTCAACATGGAATGCAGTACTAAAATCTCGTAACTATGATGCAGGAGAGTACCCAGGTGATCTATATATAGAAGGAAGTGACCAACATCGTGGATGGTTCCAGTCATCACTCTTTTTATCAACTGCCATAGAGCATAAAGCACCATATAAAGGTGTGTTAACACATGGTTTTACAGTAGATGAAAAAGGTGAAAAGATGTCCAAATCAAAAGGCAATGTAATCGCACCTGATAAGGTTCTTAAAGAGTACGGAAGTGAAATCCTGCGTCTTTGGGTGGCTTCATCTGACTATCAGGGAGATCTAAAAATTTCTCAAGGTATCTTAAAGCAGACTGCTGAGAGTTATAGAAAACTGAGAAATACATTTAGAATTATGCTTGCAAATATTGATGACTTAAAAGAGCTTACTTCTTATGAACAGATGGGTAATTTAGATAAATGGATACTCAACGAAGCAAGCCGTGTACTAACAGAGGTTCATGAACAATTTAGCAAATACAACTTTGTAAATGGAATGAATACACTCAACAACTTTATCGTAAATGAGCTAAGCGGTATGTATATCGATATGACAAAAGACAATCTCTACTGCAACGCACAAAACTCTACACGCCGTCGCGCAAGTCAAAGTGCAATGGCGATGATTACAAAAACACTTCTACTTTTAATAGCACCGATTCTTACATATACGGCTGATGAGATCGTAGAGAATGCTCCAGCTATCATTACAGACAGTGCTGAGGATATTTTTGATATGACTTACACGGCATTAGAGAAAATCGATACACCTTTTGATGTAGAGTATATGATAAAAGCACGCGAAGGTTTTGGAGCTGTTGTTGATGGGCTTAAAAAAGAGAAGATTATCAAATCAACACTAGAGTTAAATATCTATACAGAGTCAAAAATAGCTTTAGATATGGATAGAGTTGATGCGGAGGACTGGTTTGTTGTATCTGGTGTTTTCAAGGGGAGGACTAAAGAGAATGAACTTGGAATCTTTAAAGCAGGTCATGATACTTTCACAATAGCAAAAGCAACACAACACAAATGTCCAAGATGTTGGAAATATCAATCAGATAGAGAAAACAAAGTATGTAAAAGATGTGAGGAAGTTATAAGTGCCTAACTTTAGTGAACCCGTAACACTCACTTTTGTATTGGGCTCAATAGGTACTATTTTTACACTTATTGGACTTGGTATCTTTTTTGTAAAGAGATTTAAATAAAGCAGAAACTTGCTATAATAACAATAATAAAATAGGTAGGATATCTGGTGATTACATTAAAAGAAGCACTGACACTAAACAAAGATGAACTCAATAAATTTAAAGACGAACTCCGCAATAAAATAGAAGCAAATAAGAATTTAAACGCATATATTGATCTCAATAGTGTTGGCGAAGGTGTGCCTATTGCTATTAAAGACAATATTCAGGTAAAAGATTGGTCTATAACATCGGGAAGTAAAATTTTACAGGGATATATCGCACCATATAATGCCACTGTCATTAAAAAACTACTCGATAACGGTCTCTCTCCTTTTGGTCGTGTCAATATGGATGAGTTTGCTATGGGCTCAACTACAGAATCTAGCTTTTATGGAAAAACACACAATCCTCACGCAAGCGATAGAGTTCCCGGTGGAAGTTCTGGCGGAAGTGCTGCTGCTGTTGGAGCCGGTCTTGCCATTGCGGCACTTGGAAGTGATACAGGTGGTTCTATCCGCCAACCTGCTGCTTTTTGCGGAGTCGTAGGAATGAAACCGACCTATGGACGAGTGAGTCGTTACGGCTTAGGTGCTTATGCATCAAGCTTGGATCAAATCGGTCCCATGACGCAAAATGTTGAAGATGCTATAATTTTATATAATATCATCAGCGGGAGCGACGAGAAAGACTCTACAAATGCCGGATATGATGATAAAGTTATATTGGATGTAGATACAACAAAAAAACTCAAGATTGCAGTTTTGCCAAAATATATTAAAAATGCAAGTCAAGATATAAAAGATGCCTATACAGAAGCAATAGAAGCGCTAAAAACTGCAGGACATACGATTGTAGAGCGTGAGATGATGGATGCGAAGTATGATATCTCAGCATACTATATTACCGCAACGGCAGAAGCCACAACCAATCTTGCACGCTACGACGGCATACGGTACGGAAACCGTGTAGAGGGGAAAAATCTCGAAGAGACATTTTATAACACAAGAAGTGAAGGTTTTGGCGATGAAGTAAAACGCCGTATCTTACTTGGAAACTTCGTACTCTCAAGCGGTTACTATGAAGCATACTATGTACAAGCGCAGAAGACACGCCATATTATCAAAGATGAGTATGCGAAAATCTTTGAAGATGTAGATTTAATTCTTTCACCTGTTGCACCGACTGTGGCACCAAGATTTGGAGAGTTGGCAAATCCTATGGATATGTATCTTAGTGATATCTATACTATCAGTGTTAATCTTGCCGGTCTTCCTGCTCTCTCGTTACCGATTACAAGAAATAGTGAAGGTATGCCGGTTGGTCTGCAACTCATTGCAAAAGCCTATGATGAACAGACTCTCTTTGATGGAGCACTTTCGCTTGAGAGAGAAGTCGCTTATAAAACATAATATAACAATAAGGAGTATAACATGGCATATTTTGACAAGGTAAAAGTAAAAGAGAAACTCTACGGACTTGTATTTGGTCCGGGGAAAGTTTCTCAGGTTTTTGAAGACTCTCACTATAAAATGATGGTAAAGTTCAAAAACGGATATGAAGTACCATATACAGAAGAAGGTATTCCGGGCTGGGGAAACTTTAAAAAACAGACGATATTTTATAAAAAAGATATTGACCTTACTGATGTTGACTTTGGTCCAACAACAAAAATACTCTCACCCAAAAAAATCATTAAACTGCGTGAAAAGAACAAGCTTGAAGTGCGTCTTCCCTCTGGAATCTGGACAGATTGCACCAAGTGTGTTGTGGGGTATGTTGAAGATATGTTAGAGACTGAAAACTATCACCTCTTTAGAAAAACTCTAAAAAAAAAGGATAAATAATACTTTACACTATAATTCATACCATTCATATTTTTGCCGTATTTATCTACGGTGGTTTTTTATTTACAGATAATCTCTTTATGTCAAAAATGAAACAAACTTTAAATAAAGAGGAGCAGATAAAAGCGCGTGAAGCAATTATGATGCATGTGCGAAAAGTTGTTCCAAAAGCACTTATTGTTGCGGTATTATCTGGAATATACTTATTTACACAGGTTTTTGGAGAGATCGGCTCAGATGGACTCTCAACTTTTCAAATTCTTCTCTCCATTAAAGCATTTTTAGGTCTCTGGCTTGGATTTCGCGGTGTCAATCAGGTCTTTTTTGGCATTCAACCATGGGTGTTTAAAAGTCATATCTTTCCGTTTGTTTTAGTAGTTATAATTATACTGCTTTCGCAATTTATGTTTTTGGATTTTACCTCTTTTTAACCACAAAAGAGGTATAATTTAAACATTTAACTTCCATATACTCTGCAAAGGACAACCATGCGAATTCGTAAACGCGCCCTAACATTTGAAGATGTACTTTTAGTACCACAATATTCTGAGGTTTTACCAAAAGAGGTTTCTCTTGAAACTAAATTAACACGCAATATCACTCTTAAAATTCCTATGGTTTCAGCTGCAATGGATACAGTTACAGAATATCGTGCTGCAATTGCGATGGCAAGACTCGGCGGTATCGGAATTATCCATAAAAATATGGATGTTGAAACACAATGCAAGCAAGTTAAAAAAGTTAAAAAATCTGAGAATGGTATTATCATTGATCCAATCTATGTGCATCCCGATGCAACACTTGCAGATGCAGAAGCCCTTATGAAAGAGTTTAAAATCTCTGGTGTTCCCGTCATAGATGAACACAACAAACTTCTTGGGATTCTTACAAATCGTGATATGCGTTTTGAGAAAGATATGTGTAAGCGTGCAGATGATGTAATGACAAAAATGCCACTTATCACTGCAAAAAAAGGTATCTCTTTAGATGATGCAGCAGATATTATGCATAAAAACAAAATTGAAAAACTCCCTATCATTGATGAAGATAGCTTCTTGAAAGGTCTTGTTACTATCAAAGATATCAAAAAACGCATTGAGTACCCCAACTCAAACAAAGATGATTTTGGTCGTTTGGCTGTTGGTGCGGCTGTCGGCGTTGGGCAGATAGATAGAGCAAAAGCACTTGTTAATGCTGGTGCCGATGTACTTGTTCTTGATTCAGCTCACGGACACTCCAAGGGAATTCTTGATACCGTAAAAGCTATTAAAGAATCACTGAAAGTCGATGTAATTGCTGGAAATATCGCTACGGCAGAAGCTATGGAAGCACTTATTGAGGCTGGAGCTGACGGTGTAAAAGTTGGCATCGGACCGGGATCGATCTGTACAACAAGAATCGTGGCAGGCGTTGGTGTACCGCAAATTTCTGCGATTGATGAGTGTGCTGCGGTTGCAAGAAAACATGGGGTCCCCGTAATCGCAGACGGTGGTATCAAATACTCTGGTGATATTGCAAAGGCTCTTGCAGTTGGGGCTAGCTGTGTAATGGTAGGAAGTTTGCTTGCCGGTACGGAAGAGTCACCGGGTGAGACTATTATGTTTCAAGGGCGTCAATACAAATCATACCGTGGCATGGGAAGTATCGGTGCGATGCAAAAAGGTTCAAACGATAGATATTTCCAAGAGGGAACTGCAGCAGATAAGCTTGTTCCAGAGGGAATCGAAGGGCGCGTACCTTTCCGTGGAAATATTGCAGGAATCATTCATCAAATGATGGGAGGATTGCGTTCTTCTATGGGTTATTGTGGCAGTAAAAATATCGAAGTGTTCTGGAACAAAGCAGAGTTTGTAGAGATAACATCTGCCGGTCTCAAAGAGTCTCATGTTCATGACATAATTATCACGCAAGAAGCGCCAAACTACCATGTCTAATAGAGAAGTGCAATATGCGGGTTTTTGGATTCGTTTTGTCTCTTCATTTTTAGATACACTCTTTTTAGCTCTGCCGGTTGCTATTTTCATCTACTTTTTAAGTGATGGCAATTGGTTTGACTTCGCACAATACCAACAAAATATACAACTTGCAATGAGTGGCAATCCTCACGCACTCGAAAATCAGCCACATACTTCTTTTATATGGGAACTAATCTTTGAAATCTCCGTATTGGCTATTACGGTCATCTTTTGGGATAATTGGCAAGGCGCTACACCCGGAAAAAAAATCGTACGCATTAAGATTGTAGATGCCAAAATGTATCAAGTCATTACAAACAAACAATCCATCACTCGCTCACTCGGATATATTCCATCAACCCTGCTTTTTGGTATAGGATTTTTAATGATTGCCTTTCGCAAAGATAAACGAGCTCTGCACGATCTGTTGGCAAATACTGCTGTTATCTACGACGAAGAGAGTCCTATAGGTTAAACTTCTTTTTATCGAAAAAGCTATCGATAGAGATATTTTTAAAAGCGGCATTGAGTGAAGTAAAGAGTTGCGGAAACTCCTGTTCCATTTTTGCAAGCATCGCTTTTGTACTCTCTCTTGCGTGAGGAGCTTTAACATCAAAACGCATAGCAGGACAAGCCTCATCCCCTATCGCTTCAATACCGTTATCTGTAACAAAAGCACGCAACTGTCGTTCACGCAACTGAATCAACGGACGAATCACAATCAAACCATTTTCGGCTCTATATTTTGGCGCTAAAGATCGCATCTGACCATTATAGATAAAGTTCATAAAAAAGCTCTCAGCAGCATCATCCATATGGTGTCCAAGTGCCACTTTATTGCACTCATACTCTTTTGCAACAGAGTAGAGATATCCACGACGCATACGAGAGAAGAATGAGCAGTAAGAGGAGTTTTTGCGAATCTTCTCTTTTGCTAGATTGTAGGTTTGTGTATCGTGGATAATATGTTGGATACCATGCTCTTTACAATGTGCTGCAAGATTTGAGTAATCTTCACCCATGCCATAGCTAATTGTCACTGCCAAAAACTCAAATTTAAAGGGGGCGCGACGCTGTTGCTCTTTCATAGCATGGATCATAGTAAGAGAATCTTTTCCGCCGGAAAGACCCACTAAGATTTTATCACCCTCCTCTATAAGGTTAAATTCAGCATTTGTTTTACCGAGCTTGGACATAATTTTTTTAGAAAGTTTTACTCCCATTAAGCGCCTGCCAACTTATCAATCATCTTCATTAAAAATTTGGCACTAACCTTTGCAGAGCTCTCAACAAACTCTTCAAAATTAAAGCCTGCATCCATATCTGCTGAGTCGCTAATAGAACGAAGAATGAAAAAAGGAACTCCTAGTGCATCACATACAACTGCAACACTAGCGCCCTCCATCTCTAAAGCATCTGCTTTAAAAGTCTCAGCGATAAACCCTTTACGCTCCTCTGATGCGATAAACTGATCTCCAGTTGCAATAATGCCCTCTTTTACATCAATTCCCATCTCAGAAGCGACTATCTTACTTAGTGCTGTCAAATCTCTGTCGGATTCAACATAAACACTTCCTTCTGGAACATATCCATGCGGATGTCCAAAGATTGTGATATCCAAATCATGCTGTGCAAGCTTAGAAGCCACTACCAAATCACCGATTTGAAGCTTAGAATTAACTGCTCCGGCAACACCGGTAAATAGAAGCATATCACAAGCAAACATCTGTAACATTGTACTCGCTGTTAATGTTGAAAATACTTTTCCTATTTTTGAATACGCCACAACTACATCTATATCTTTATATTTTGCTTTAAAGTACTTGTTTTTTGCG
Organism: Sulfurimonas sp.; assembly: GCA_024513425.1. Classification (GTDB taxonomy): domain Bacteria; phylum Campylobacterota; class Campylobacteria; order Campylobacterales; family Sulfurimonadaceae; genus Sulfurimonas. The sequence continues at coordinate 34,452 of JANEIH010000002.1, forward strand.
TAATTGACCTCTACTACATCATCAAGAGACTCTAAAATCGGTGCCACCTCTTCCGGCATTGCGCCCATAATTGCTATTTTCATCTTCCTCCTTATATCTCTATAGTCTTTATTGCCATATCAAATTTGGCAAGTTGCTCTTTGATATTGCCCTCATTATCGACAACACAACTACCACCCCAAAAGCCAAGTCCATCTTCAAAGCCGACACGATTTACAAAAATAAGTTGCGCCGAGCACTCACGGGCAACTCTTTGAATAATCGCATACCAACTCTTTTCAATGTTCAATCCATTATCTTCAAATCCACGCGCAGGTGAAGCTGCGTGAACGATAATCAAATCAGGATTTAATCCGATAAGCTCTCTATGCACACTCTTGTGCCATAGATCTTCACAAATCAAAAGAGAGACTCTTTTGCCATCAACTTCAAAAGCCTCAAAGCTATCGCCACCTTTAAAGTAGCGTGCCTCTTCAAACATTCCATAATTTGGCAGATGCACTTTTATATGTTTGGCAACAACCATTCCTTGTGCAAAATAGAGTCCGCAATTTTGAAAAATATCCCCGTCACGCAGTGCTGCACCAATAGCAATATCTACATCTCTGCTCAATTCAGCCAACGAGGTCAGTTCTGACTCACTCCACGCATCTTCGTGCAGCTTATCTTGCAAAAGATAGCCACTCAACGCTAATTCTGGAAAGACTATTAAATCTGTTGTTGTCTTGTTTGCTTCGATAATTTTAATAACTTCTTCCAAATTTAAACGATTTAATTTGGGAGAAGTCTGCGCAAGTGTTACTCTCATATTATGAGCAAACTTCCTCTTTTACCTTCTCTAGTGACGCCATATCAGAGATATTAAGCGTTTTTAAATCTTTTGCTACTCTTCTATTGAGTCCTTTAAGCACAACTCCATTTCCAAACTCAATTGCCATATCAACCTCTCCTGCAATGGCTTGGATTGACTGTTTATATTTTACAGGTTTTACAAGCTGGTCTCTCAAGAGTGTAACTGCTTCGGCTTTTGTAGCATAGGGCTTTGTGGTAACATTAGAGATGACGGGTGCTTCAAAACCATCTGTAATATATCTCTCCATCAGCTCTCTCAATGGCTCTTGAGCCAAAGCTAAAATCTCACAGTGCGAAGCAACAGACATATTTAAAAGCAGTGCTCTTTTTGCACCTGCCTCTTTAAATGTATCTTCCAAAGATGCCAAATCTGCTCTATTTCCTGCAACAACAAGCTGTCCATCTTGATTATAGTTTGCCGGCCATATCTGTTTGCCTTGCATCTGTGCGTCTGCACAAATTTTCTCAACACTTGCATCATCAAGCCCAACAATAGCCATCATGCCGGCATCTTTTCCTTCACATGCTTCTTGCATATATGCGCCACGCTTATGGACAAGTTCAACTGCATCAATATAGTCAATAGCACCTGCTGCACAAAGCGCTGAAAATTCGCCAAGAGAGTGTCCCAAAAAAAGCTCAGCTTTTACATATGGATATGCCTCTTTAAAAAGTCTGTATGCAACCATTTGAACTAGTAAAATCGCAGGTTGCGTATAGGCAGTTTGTCCGAGCTTTTCATTCTCTTCAAAGATTATCTCCTTAAAATCCACTCCAATTCTTTCACCGGCTTTAACAAACATCTCATGTGCCACTTCTGAATTATCATAAAAATCTTTACCCATACCTACTGCTTGTGAGCCTTGTCCTGCAAATATCATAGCTATTTTTTTCATCTATTTTCCTTTTTATAAATATTGTTTGTTTTCTGAGATCTTTTTTCTAAGGGTATTGCGATTGAGTCCCATTTTATCTGATAACTGCAGTTGTGATTTGAACTTTTTAAGTCCTGCGCGAATCAGTGGTGCCTCATAAAGATACAAAAAGTTTCTATAGTCGCTATTTGAGCCGAGTTTATCATAAAGATAATTCTCAATAATCTCCATCAATTCACCATCTTGAATATCTTGTAGAAGATAGTTGATCATTACCTGACGCCTTAGAGAATCTGCATTTCTTGATACATCGGCTTTGAAGTTTTGAGTATTGAACGATTCGTGACCACCAAAAAGTTCTGCTGCTTCTTTGGCGAACTTCTCAACTAAAAAAGAGACATCTTCTTCTCTCTCACGCAGAGGCGGAATGTCAAATTTAACACTAAAAAGATCATCAATAAGCTCATTCTTACAAGATTGTTTTGCAGTTGCGATGACACGCACTTGTTTCTCTTTGATCATCTGCAAAAGCCTGTTTAAATTAGGGGAGTTGTCTATATTGATTATGATTAACTCTTTGGAGCTCTCCAATGCAATAAGCAGTTCATTAAAGTTTGATGCATCAACAATTAATGCATCAGGAAGTACAAAAGAAGCTAATGTCCTTTTACCAACACCACTCTCACCCACAATGAGAGCATTGACACTTAGTGTCTTAAGAAGTGATGCTGTTTTCTTGGCCTGATTTGAGGCTGAAGATTCAGTTATAAAACTAGTGACATCCACAGCCGCTGCCGCCACCTGTTCCGCAACAACCATCATCTGCTTGTTGGTTCTCAATAGGAACACCACTCATTGCTTCTTCGGCCGAAGCATCTCTGACATTGTTGATTGTCACTGCAAACATTAAATCTTTACCGGCTAAAGGGTGGTTAAAATCAATTGCCACAGAAGTATCTTTGATCTCTTTAACAACAACTTGAACAGTTGAACCATCTTCGCCTTGACCATAAAGTGTCATACCTTCAGTAAGTTCAATTCCGGCAAACTGCTCTTTTTCAACTTCTTGAGTAGCTTCTGCATTGTACTCACCATAAGCATCTGCAGCCTTTACAAAAATATCGCCTTTTTCACCAATGTTCATATCTTTGATTCCATTTTCTAAACCTGAGATAATTTGACCTTTTCCAAACATAAATATTAACGGTTGCCCACCAACATTACTATCTACTACTTTATCACCATCTCTTACTTCATACTCTAATGATACGATTTGATTTTGCTCAATTGCCATATTTTTACCTTAATTTTTATTTCATGCATTTTAGCATAATTTCTTATTTCTTTAGCTGAAAATTATGCTCGTTTTTACCTCAAGCGTCTTTTGGCTTCGCTTGCTTCCTTGGAGTTTGGATACTTCACAATGATTGCCTTATAAAAAGATTTTCCATGCGCTCTATCTCTTGTTCTATCCATTGAGATGGCTGTGTGTAGCATCAATGTCGGCATATATTTTGCTTTAGAGTAAAGCTGTGATGACTTTTTAAAATAAGAGATTGCTCTTGCGTAATTCTTGCGTTGAAAATATATCTCACCTATCATATAGTGTGCATATGCGGGTCTATACTTTCTCTTTATCAACTCTTCATAATTAGCAATTGCTTTTGTATAGTACCTTTTATCATAACTCTTTTTCGCCAAATTATAAAGCTCTGGACTGCTTATCTTGGGGATGCTATTTACTTCTCTTCTCTTCTTTGATTTCAACTCTTTTGCTACTAAAACTTTAAAATCATTTATACTCTTTACCAAAGAGTTATATTCAGCTTTTGCAACATAATGAGCATTTATCTTATCTAAAAGTTTTGAGGTCTCTAAAATACTTAACTTTAGTTCTTTAATGTTTTTAGAATTCTCTTGGATGGATTCATTAAGCCTTGCTTGATACTCATGAGTACCGGCAAAACCTAACTTCTCCTCCTCTTTTAATTTTTGAAGATTGATTTTATTGTTATGTGTCTTTTTGCTTATACTCTCAACTATGCTTTGCAGACCATCTATTCTCCCACGCAAAGAATCCAATTGATTTGCCTGCGAATTGCTCTTGAGTGCAACTTTTTTCAGCTTATCATTTGTTTCCAATATAACTTTTTCACTAGAAGTAAGCCCATAGGGCTCAGGGCTTGAAAGATCTCCGGCACCAAACGCTGAAGGTTCGGCTGCTAAGAGATAGATTGGTGCAGTAGCAATAATAAAAGTACTTACTATTGCGCTACATTTCATAATTTTTACTTAAATTATGGAAGAAGTTTGAAGTTAACGCGACGGTTTTTAGACCAACATTTTTTTGTGTGATCTGTACACACAGGATTGGACTTACCATAACTTACCATTGAAATACGAGAAGCATCAATGCCGTCAGCTACTAGTGCTTTTTTAACTGCATTGGCACGCTTTAGACCAAGTGCAAAGTTATACTCATCACTACCCCACTCATCACAGTTACCTTCAAGCTTAACATTGAAAGATTTTGCAGCATCTGTTTTTCCAAGTTCTGCAGATTTGTCAATTTTAGCTTGCATCTCTGGGGTAATATCATACTTGTCAAATGCAAAATAAACTGTTGGAAGTTTACTCTCTACCTCGGCCATTGTCTCTGCACCTAAATCTACAACACTGTTTTCAACTGGTGCAGTCTCAGCTTCTGAAGCTTGAACTTCCTGAGCAACTGGCACAGAAACCTCTTTTGTCTCGCTATCTATTGCAGGCTCTTTCAAAGAACATCCACTAAAAACTAAAAGTGCCATAACAACACCAGAAAGTACTATACTTTTCATATCTATTTCCTTAAATTTTAATATCAAAACATTATACCAAAAAAAATAGCAATAGTTTCTTAACTCATATCTACTTACCAATCCATAGATTGTATTTTTCCATATTTTAAAGGGAAGAGATAATTTTTATTGTGGTGAAGTCTTATGATACCCATGGCACTTTGTCTTTTATAGTTTTTAATAAAGATTATTGCATCACCATCTTTTGAAAATCTTGGAAACTCATTTACGCCTGTTGCAGTAAGCCGTCTGATAAAATCTGTCTTAGTAGAGATTAGATGCAGATTAAAAGTATTTTGACTAAAAGCATTTGAGCTCTCTCTTGCTTTATATACTATATAATTTCCATGTGCGCTACACGCTGAATTGCTTCTTCCATAATAAACCATCTGCTCAACTTCATTTGTATCGAGTCGTTTTGAAAAAACATTTGGATACCCAAGTCTAGAAGATATAAAAACGATTTGATTTTTGCCCATAAACTGTGCGTTTACATCTATACCGCTGTATCGTGTAAGACGCTTATATTTTCTAGTCACTGTATTGAAACTGTAGATATCTGGCTGACCATGCAAAGCCATAGTAAGTAGCAATATTTTTCCATCACTGCTTACATCAGAACAGACCATCATGCCATCTGAAGATATGATATTTTTTATTTTTCCGCTCTTTATGTCTACATATTTCAGTGTAGGTTTACCTGCATCTAAAACTGTATAATAAAAAGCATTTTGTGCTTTGTTTGCCCATTTTGGAAAAAGATTAAACCCACCTTTTAAAATTGTATGCTGATATGAAAGCGTATAGTCTGCAATAACTATCTCACTTTTCATAGGTGCGATTATATGAGAAAATATAACTTTTCTCTTCATCCATGCGACCGAAGGTGCACCCATAAAATCATTAATATCATAGGCAATTGCGTGAGAGATGAACATAAATATATCTTGTTTACCTACTCTGTAGTTCCTAGAATAGACCTCTTTATTTTTTTGCAGTAGTTTTATTTGAACATTTAAAGCAGCGCTATCATCTTCAAATATTTTATAGCGCAGCACATAGTCCATCTCTCTATTTTTAACAAATACATCGACATCATCATAGTTTGCTATGTGGCGATGTCTCTCAACATTAAAAATCGAAAGAACATTCAAGTCTGCTATCAATGTTTTAAAAAAACGCAGTCGAAAAGTGTTATCATAGCTAATAGATGCATCCTCTACTGCAATTGAGGGAAGCGCATCGGCTTTTTTTATCACTTCTATCGTTGCATCATTTGCAAAAACAAAACTTATTAGCATCAATAGTGAAAATATAACTTTCAAACTCTACTCCTTAGAAATTAGTACTAAAATTTTTCTAATAGACTTACCTTGAGGATTTTTCGGAAATATGACATTTTTAAGTCTCTCTTTTATCCTATTGGCCTCTTCGGTAAGTGCTTCATTCATCGAATGATTTAATATTCGAAAATCAGTCATATGCCCTAAAGAGTCAATCTCAATGACTGTTTTAACGCGTTGCCCCTCACTGTTTGGAGGAACATTAAAATGCTGATAAACAATTGCTTGAATTTTAGCTAAATATTCATTAACTTCATTTGCCGTTGAAGCCTGCTGTTGATTTTTACCAGATTCATTGCTATCAAGTTTTTCTAATTTTTCAGAGAGTGAATCTACGCTGTTTTTCTCTGTAGTTTTTATCTTTTTTGCTATATCTTGAATGCGTTTTGAGTTGACTTTTTTTGGTTTTTGTTTATGGGAGATTTTTTTCGTCCAGACACTAGAAAAGAGATCATTCACATCAATATCTTGCGCTTTACTTGTTGCAATACTCTGTGGAGCTGAAACCTGAGATGAAATTTTTGAGACATCCTTTGGCACAACAACAGATACTGCGATGAATTTATCTTTTTTCATTGCATAAGATTTGTCTTTTTTTATTGTAAACATCATAACAATAAAAAGTATTAAAAAGAGAGAGAAAAGAGTAAAAGAAATCACTCCGCCAAGAATAAAATAATTTCTGTTCTTATCCATTGGTCGCTAGCGAAACCTCAGAAAAACCCGCCTGTTTTACTGCAGCTAGTACAGACATAACAACTCCATAATCAAGTCTCTTATCGGCACTGATGAGTACAGTTGCCTTTTTATCAAGTTTTTTTGCATAAAGAAAAAAGTTATCTGTAAAAGCATTCAAAAGATAATTTTTTTTATTTACCTTTATGCTGCCCTCTTTATCAATAGTAATATGAACAGGAGGAATTTTAGAGAGTTGTTCTGTTGTAGAGCCTTGCGGCAGTTTAATATTTTCTTCAAAAATAATATTTGGGGCAATAACCATCAAAACAACAAGCAAAACCAACATTACATCCACTAAAGGTGTAATGTTCAGTTCTGGTTTTTCATTCCAATCATAGTTCATTTTTTTACGCCTTGCGAGCTAAAATTGCATCGCTTTGCATTTGAAGATAAGAAATCAAATCAAAAGATTTTCGTTTCAATAACTGGTGATAGGTATAGGAAAATATTGCCACAAAGATACCTGAAGCCGTAGCAACAAGTGCATCACTTACACCTGCAGATATAACAGACATACTCCCTGTAGTTTGACCAATATGCGTAAAGGTATCCAATATAGAGACTACAGTACCAAAAAGTCCAATAAACGGTGATGTTGAAGAAAAAATAGAGAGAATTGAGAGCCCTTTTGTTGCCTCTTTTGTTGCAACAAGCATCGCAAGACCTAAAACTTCCCTTGAAACAATATTACTACTTTTAATAAAATTATTTAAAAAAGAGTTTTCATTAACAGTAGTTGCACCAAGCAGGAGCGATTCCAAAGAGGCACTCTCACTTTTGAGCCAACCGTTAAGAGAAAAATAGCGATAGAAAAACACCCAATTCAAAATAATAAAATATATTGACAAGAGAATCAATACACCTATCGTGACCGGATGACTTTTCAGATAGAAATCAATTAAATTATTGATCATATATTATATTAATCTTTGAGTTGCTGACTCTATTTTAGCAGACACAGAGGCAATAGCAGTACTTGAATCTGCAACATCGTTAATGAGTTTTCTCACATTTTCAAGAGCTTTAGCGATTTCATCTTCGTTTGTGCCACGAATAGGTGCAGCACCCTCCACTAAAATAACAACTTTATCTTCACTAACTTGGGCAACACCCCAGTCAATAACAATAGATTCGACTGATTTATCTTCTTTTTCAACATCAACAACACCAGCTTCTAACAAAGTTGTCAGTGAAGCATGACCTGCTAAAACGCCAAATTCTCCCTCTTTACCAGGAAGAACAACGCTAACAGCTTCATCATTGAAGATTTCACCATTAGGAGTTAGGATTTCAAATTTAAACTTATCCATTACAGTCCTTTACTAAGCATGAAGCTTATTTGTTTTTCTCATACTTAGCAATAGCCTCATCCATGTTACCAACCATATAGAAAGAATTTTCCGACATATGATCATAGTCACCATCAAGAATACCTTTAAATCCTTTAATAGTATCTTCAAGAGAAACATATTTTCCAGGAGCACCTGTGAACACCTCTGCAACGAAGAATGGTTGAGAAAGAAATTTCTCAATCTTACGAGCACGCTCAACAACATTTTTATCATCTTCTGATAGCTCATCCATACCAAGAATTGCGATGATATCTTGAAGGTCTTTATACTTTTGAAGCGTTTGTTGAACACCACGAGCTACTGTATAGTGCTCTTCACCTAAGATCTGCGGATCAAGCAGTCTTGAAGTTGAGTCAAGTGGATCAACTGCAGGATAGATACCTTTCTCTGCGATTTTACGATTTAATACTGTTGTCGCATCCAAGTGAGCAAAAACAGATGCCGGAGCCGGGTCAGTCAGGTCATCTGCGGGTACATATACTGCTTGCACTGATGTAATTGAACCATTTTTTGTAGATGTAATACGATCTTGTAATGCACCCATTTCACGAGCAAGAGTCGGTTGATAACCAACAGCTGAAGGGATACGACCAAGAAGTGCAGACATCTCTGAACCAGACTGTGCAAAACGGAAGATATTATCGATAAACATAAGAACATCAAGTTTCTTCTCATCACGGAAGTACTCAGCCATAGTAAGACCGGTAAGTGCAATACGGTTACGCGCTCCAGGAGGCTCTGACATTTGACCATAGCACAGTGCAACTTTGTCAAGAACATTCGACTCTTTCATCTCATAATAGAGGTCATTACCTTCGCGTGTTCTCTCACCAACACCAGCAAAAACCGATAAGCCCTCATGTCCATGAGCAACATTATGAATAAGCTCCATAATGATAACTGTTTTACCAACACCGGCACCACCAAATAATCCGACTTTACCACCTTTTGCATAAGGAGCAAGGAGATCGACAACTTTAATACCGGTCTCAAACATCTCTGTTGTAGTTGACTGATCAATTAATGGTGGAGGATCACGATGGATAGACCATGTTGGTGCATCTTCTATCTGATCACCGCCATCAATTGTCTCACCAATTACATTAAAGATGCGTCCAAGTACTTTCTCACCAACCGGAACCTGAATAGGTGCACCAGTAGCAGTAGCTTCCATACCACGAACTAAACCTTCACTCATATCCATTGCAATCGTTCTTACACGACCGTCACCTAAGTGTGCAGCAACTTCTAAAACTAAACGATGTTCCGTACCATCCAAATTAACATTTACTTCAATAGCTTCGTTAATTACTGGAAGATAACCATCAAAATCAACATCAACAACAGGACCCATTACCTGGCTAATTTTTCCAATCATATTTTTCTCCATTATTTCATAGACTCCACGCCACTGATAATTTCTATCAGCTCTGTAGTAATAGCAGCTTGACGTGCTTTATTAAATTCAACATTTAAGTTTTTCACCATCTCTTTTGCATTGTTTGTTGCCGTATCCATCGCCTGCATACGGGCAGAATGTTCAGCGGCAACTGAATCAATCAAAGAGTAGTACATATTGTAATTAATATATTTTTCCACTAAAGAACCAAGCATTTTCTCTTCATCTTCAGCTTCAATCTCCAACATAGAGCTTGATCGTATTTTATCACAATCAAATGCCTCTGTATCAACAGGTAAGATAGTGTTTACATGCAACTCTTGTGTTATCATGTTTTTATACCCGTTATATACGATATGGAGAGCATCAATCTTTCCATCTTTATAATCTGCGATGGAAGTCATGACAAAATCATCAGATCTCTCTTTATCTGGTTTAGAACTAAGACTTACAACTGTGTCAAGCATCTCAACTTCATTATAGTGAAAAAATTCTATACCTTTTTTACCGATACCACGTAAACGCACCTTTACATTTTTCTCTTTATACTCTTTTAAAAGTTTGTTAACGGCTTTAATTGTTTGAATATTAAAACCACCGCAAAGACCTTTATCAGCAGTAACAAAAACGATGTCAACCATTTTTGGATTTTCAATCTTTTGAAAATAACGATTGTCTAATCCACCAACTTTGCTACATTTAATGCGTCCAGCTATTTCGGCAATTACCTGATTCATTTTTTGAGCATAAAGACGAGAGCGTTTTGCAAGTTCTTCTGCACGACGAAGTTTTGCGGTTGAAACAAGCTTCATAGCGCGTGTCGTCTTTTGAGTGTTAGAAACACTCTTTATCTGTCTCTGAATATCTTTCAAGTTTGCCATAAAATATTCCTTAGTTCGCTACAAAGCTAGCTTTGAACTCTTCAAGTGCTTTTGTTAGTAATGATTTGGTATCATCATCTACTTTTTTGCTACTTCTAATGTTCTCAAAGATTTGAGGATAAGAAGCTTCAATAAATGGATAGAGTTCAGCTTCAAAACGCACAACATTTGATGCATCAATATCATCTAAGAAACCTTCATTTCCAGCGAAGATAATAATAACTTGTTTTTCAACAGAAAGTGGCGAGAAAGGCCCTTGTTTAAGAACTTCAACCATTCTTTGCCCACGCTCAAGTTGGTTACGAGAAACTTCATCAAGATCAGATGCAAACTGAGCAAATGCTTGAAGCTCACGGTATTGAGCAAGATCAAGGCGTAGTGTGCCAGCAACTTGCTTGGTAGCTTTAATCTGAGCAGCACCACCAACACGAGATACCGAAAGACCAACATTAATCGCTGGGCGTACACCTGAGTTAAAAAGGTCAGTCTCAAGGAAGATTTGTCCATCGGTAATTGAGATAACATTTGTTGGAATATAAGCCGCAACATCTCCTGCTTGTGTCTCAATAATAGGAAGTGCGGTAAGTGAACCTGCACCATTTTCATCAGAAAGTTTCGCAGCACGCTCAAGAAGTCTTGAGTGAACATAAAAAACATCCCCCGGATATGCTTCTCGACCTGGAGGACGACGAAGGATAAGTGACATTTCACGGTAAGCGACTGCGTGCTTGGAGAGATCATCATAGACAATGAGACCATGGCGTGCATTGTCACGGAAATACTCACCCATAGTAACACCAGTATACGGAGCCAAAAATTGAAGTGCAGCAGCTTCGGCAGCTGTAGCAGATACGATAATTGTATACTCCATTGCGCCATGCTCTTCTAGGCGACGAACGATTTGTGCAACAGTTGACTCTTTTTGACCAACAGCAACATAGATACATACAACACCATTACCTTTTTGATTAATGATTGTATCAATAGCTACTGTAGTTTTACCGGTCTGTCTATCGCCAATAATAAGCTCACGCTGACCGCGACCGATCGGAACAAGTGCATCGATTGCTTTAATGCCGGTTGCAAGTGGCTCATGGACAGATTTTCTCTCCATAATACCAGGAGCTTTCTCTTCTACAAAACGCACCTCGCTTGTCTCAATTGGACCTTTACCGTCAATTGGCTCACCAAGTGCATTTACGACACGCCCAAGAAGTGCATCACCTACGGGGACTTTTAAAAGAGTACCTAAGCGTTTAACGCTCATACCCTCTTTAAGCTCAACTCCAGAACCAAGAATAACAACACCTACGCTGCTCTCTTCAAGGTTCATTACTAAACCTTTTGTTCCTTCGTCGAACTCTACCATCTCTCCCGCCATAACATTGCTAAGTCCATAAACTTGTGCAACACCGTCAGCATAAGAAACAATCTTACCTGTTTGATTAATATCAATACTTAGTTCAAAGTTGTCGATACGATCTTTAATTATTGAGCTGATTTCATCAGCTTGAATTTTTGCTACCACTATTGTTCTCCTCTCTTGAAGTTAAATTGCTTTAATTATATGATTTATAATTTGACTATCGATTCTATCTTTAGAGAAATTAATCTCAATTCCAAGACCTTCGACTTCTACTTTGATTCCGTTAAAATCATTTTTCACAAATGAAAAAGAGATTGTAGAATTAAATTTTTTACTCAAACTCTTACCAAGTTCATCTATAACTTTCGCATCAATCTCGCTGTCGCTATAAATTATTCCTTCATAAGTTTTTAATGTATTTGCTATATCTTTTTTCAACTCCTTTGCAATCACAGGAATTATACTTACTCTTCTGTTTTCAATCAATAACTTAATAAGATTGTTTACCTTATCTGAATTAGCTGGCTTTACTGCTTCTAATAAAATCTCTGATTTGACCTTAGCATTCACTTCAGGATTATCAATAATGCTAACAAATTTATCATCCCTAAAAGAGTCTGCCAAAGCATCAAATACGGATGAAATATTTTGAACTATCTCTAAGTCAAAATCACTTTTGAGTGCTTTTATATATCTTTTTGCGATCAGTTCTTTCATCTATGCCACCTTTTTCAAAATAACATTTGTCATAGCTTCTCTATCGAAAATTTCAGAACTTTGATCTAATGTTTCGGCGACAACAGTTTCAACTACCTCACAAATCATATTTCTTTGTTTAAACTCTTTTTTAGACGCATGTTGTTTCACTATAGCTTCTAATTCAATATCACACTGTGCCATAATATTGTCATTTAGAATCTTATTCTCTTTTTTAGAACTTACTGCCAACTCTTCGGCAAATTTCTCTGCTTCAGAAATTTTAGCAAGTGCCTCTTTTTTGAGGGTAATTGACTCATTAAGTTTCTCTTGTACTCTGTTCAACTCATTAGCAATACCCTGACTTCTTGACGCAAAAAAGTTCTTTACCGGCTCCCCTACTAGATACCAAATAAGCCCTGCATAAAGAAGAAAGTTCACAGTTCTTGCAACTATGTCTGTTCCTCCCTCATGCGCAGCTTCAGATGCTAATGCATAAGTTGATATCATAAGTATCAATACTAGAATTCTACTCACATTACACCTTTATATCTGACTCATTTTAGCTTTTAAAGCTTCTTTAAACATTGGAACTTGACTCATTAAGTCATTAGCCAACTTTTTCTTAGATTTCGCAAGTGATTGCTCAAACTCTAAATACTCTTGTGCAAGTTCAGCACTTTTTGCTTCTAACTTACTCTCTGCCAACTCCTTAGCATCCGCGATAACTTTTTCTCTTAGTGCCGCAGCTTCTAGTTTAGCATTCATAATAATTGATTCTGCTTTTGCATGAAGTTCATTGATTTTACTATCGTTTGAACCTACTTTATCAAGATCTCTTTTGATATCTTCATCACGTTTATGCATAAAACTGATTAATGGATTATAAAGCCAACTATTTAGAACGGCTATAAGTGAAACAAATACAACAAATGTAGCCAAGAGTAGTATTGGATTTATATCTAACATAGCACCTCCTAAAAGTTGTGAGATTATACTATGATTAAATTGAAAGGATAGTTAAATGGAGTAAAAAATTGAATTTTTTGTCACTAGTCTGTTAAATGTGACAAAAATTCCTCTGTCTCTTCTTGAAAATCAAACTCTAATATAAGCCTGTTTTTAGAACTTTTTACATAAAATCCCAAATCATTAAGTTTCTCTTTGAGTTTTGAAAAGTCTAATATAATTTCATCATCTACAGATGGGCTTTTTTTTGTATCTTCTTTTTTAATGTTTTTAATCATCGACTCAACATCACGAACAGTGAGCTTCTGTCCAACAATAGAGTTAACCATTGATTCTTGTTCTTTTTCATCAAGACCGACTAAAACTTTTGCGTGACCTGCTGATATCTTTTTCTCAATAAGTGCTTTTTGTGTCTTGAGTGAGAGTTGCAAAAGTCGCAGCGTGTTTGTAATATGCGTACGGCTTTTATGAATCATCGTCGCTAACTCGTCATGTGTTATATCATGAAGTTTGATAAGCTCATGGTATGCCTCAGCCAATTCGATAGAATTCAACTCCTCTCTTTGAATATTTTCAATAAGAGCAAACTGACGCATCTTCTGTTCATCAGAGTTCAAAACAATGGCGCGAATCTCTTTAAGCTTTGCAAGCTTAGAGGCACGAAATCTTCTCTCGCCTGCAATGAGAACATAACCGTCAATATCTTCAGTAACAACGACAGGTTGTAACAATCCATCATTTTTAATTGATTCGGCAAGTTCTGCCAAAGCAGCATCATCAAAAGATTTTCTCGGCTGAAAAGGATTGGGTCGAATATCTTTTAAAGGAATCTCTAGAACTGCATCGCGTGGTGAGCTCTCATTCTCATATGCCTCATCCATTTCACCGAAAAGTGCATCTAAACCGCGTCCAAGTTTCTGTGTCTTCATTATTTTATAATTGCCTGTGCTAAATTTTGATATGCAAGAGAACCTGCTGATTTTACATCATATAAAATTACAGGTTTGCCAAAAGATGGTGACTCTGCAAGTTTTACATTTCTAGGTACTACTATATACCTATCTTTTGCATCTTTAAAGAGCTTCCCTTTAAAATGCTGACGCAAATCTGCAAATACCTGTTTTGAAAGGTTGTTTTGAGCAGAGAACATGGTAGGGATAAAACCTTTGACGGTTAGTTTTGGATTGATTGATTTTCTTACTAATTTTACAGTATTTAAAAGTTGTGCAAGACCCTCTAGTGCGAAAAACTCACACTGAATAGGAATAATAACCGAATTTGAAGCTGAGAGTGCATTGATTGTCATCGGTCCAAGTGCCGGAGGAGAGTCGATAATGATATAGTCATAATCTTTTTTTACATTTGCAATAGCTTTTTTAAGAATTAGCTCACGCCCTTTGGCTTTATCTGCATCATAGTACTCTTTTTCTATCCCCACAAGACCGATGTTTGAAGGAGCAAGGTGAAGAGTTGGGAGGTCTGACTTTAAAATAATATCTTTAAGTTTTTTTGTACCGATAAGCACATGATAGATATTAAACTCATAATCATTTCTGTGAAATCCAAGTGATGTCGTTGCATTAGCCTGTGGATCTGAGTCAATGAGCAGTACTTTTTTTTCAGCAACAGCAAGAGAGGCTGCTAGATTTACGGCGGTTGTTGTCTTGCCTACTCCGCCTTTTTGATTTGCAATTACAATTACTTCATTCATCTTAAACCGTACACCCTCTCACCATTTATCTCCAAACTGCCGTCAGAACTCAATTTTGCGTCACGCAGAGAAACTCTATTTTTATTGATATGTGTATAAAAATTTTGATTCTTGTAAAATTCTAACTTATATTTGCTAAAAATTTGCTTCCATAAAACTTTTTTTTCAATATTTTTAAAATAATTCTCCAAAAGCTTTTTTTTCTCTACTGCAACATCAAGTGATGCGTGAGCCTCTGGCGCACTGTTGCTATTTAATCCTATACCGCAAATTACTATATCTTGTACTAAATTTGTAATTGTTCCACCGATTTTTTTATCTGCAAAATAAAAATCATTGGGCCACTTTATCCATACATTAGAACCAAGCTCTTGGAGTGTCTCTTTTAAAATATAGGAAAAATAGACAGATGCAGACTCTAGTTTCAAATCTTCTGGCAAAAAACTCTTTTTTATGGCAAAAGAGAGAAAGAGATTTCCCTCTTTTGATATCCACTTATTTTCACGACTTCCTATACCGTCAGTCTGCAAGTCGGCACTAACAGCTATAGGAGCTTGAAGTTCGTTTGTAGTAATTTTTTCTTTGAGATATTTTTGTGTTGAGTGGACAGTGTCAAGATAGATAATCTGCAATACTTAACCTTTTGCCATTAATATAAGCAAGTACATCCATCTCTTTTTTCGATTCCGGTTGCACTCTAAAAATTCTAATACTTCCCTTTTGACATCCGACTACAATACTCTCTTTGTCAATGTTTAAAATCTTTCCTGCTTCGTTAGAAGACTCTCTCTCTTCAAGTGCGATTTTTTTGAGTTTTAGTTTGCTCTTTAAGTATATGCTCGGCCAAGGCGTAAAAGCTCTATATTTGTTAAAAAGCATCTGAGCATTCTCAAAGCCAATCAAGCCATCTGCTTTTGTTATCTTCTTGCAGTGTGTTGCTTTTGCTTCATCTTGTAAAACGGGAGTGTATGAATCAAAATTTTTCACCACATCAATCGTCAGTGCCGTAGCTACTTGCGTGAGCCTATGAAAAAGAGACTCGAGCATCTCATCATCAACCACTTGAGTCTTTTCAATCTTTAAGATATCACCCGTATCAAGCCCCTCTTTCATCAACATTGCAGTCACACCCGTCTCTTCATCACCATTTAAAAGAGTTTGTTGAATTGGAGATGCTCCACGATACTGTGGAAGTGTGGAAGCATGAAGATTAATGCATGGCGCATGGTCTAATATTTCGCGTGGCAATATCTGTCCATATGCTGCTACTGCAATATAGTCGCACTCTATTGCTAAAAGCTCACGCACAACTGCCTCCTCACGCAGGCGTATAGGTTGATAGATAGGTAGATTATGCTCCTGTGCCGTTACTTTTACCACTGGAGGTGTAAGAGTCTTTTTACGCCCTACCGGTTTGTCAGGCTGTGTATATACTGCAACAACATCTATCTTACTATCTTCTATAAGCTCCTGCAAAATAGCATCGGCATAGTCAGGCGTACCCATAAAAATAACTTTTATCATAACTCTGTAGCCTTAGTAAAGAGTGTTCCGCCTATATGTCTATCTTCAAGTGTAAAATGTTTAACATCACTCAGGTCAAAACCACTTGCTAAAAACATCTCCCTATTATTTTCCAAGAGATACGCTGCTGCTTTGAGTTTTGTAACTATCCCACCCTTTGCAAAGATATTGTTTGGAGTCACCTCCTGATTTAACATCTCCTTATCAATACTATGGACAACTTTTTGAATCCTTGCATCACTGTTTTTTCTCGGATCACTATCATAAAAAGCATCAATATCTGAAAGAATAATAAGCATATCTGCATCTGTATGTTTTGCTATATATGCTGAGAGTTGATCATTATCTCCAACTTCAAGCTCATCAGTTGCAGTTGCATCATTTTCATTGACAATTGGGACAACACCGCTACTTAGCAGTATCTCAACTGTATTTTTCACTCTTTGAATATCATCTTGTTTATTGAGATTTGCTGCGGTTACCAAAACTTGAGCGGTCATTAGATTGTGTTTCTCAAACTTCTTTGCATATCTACTCATAAGAACCGGCTGCCCAATAGCGGCCAATGCCTGCTTATTGGCTATGACTCTTCTGTCGAGTTTGAGTTTTGTATATCCACCGGCAACAGCACCTGAAGAGACTAAAATCACTTCATGCTTTTTACGAAGTTCAACCAAAAAATTTACAAGTGCCTGCATACGGGTAAGTGCGATTTTACCATCTTGTGTAAGCACTGCACTTCCTACTTTAACAACAACACGCTTCATATTTTCTACTTTCTGTCAGACTGCACTAAATTAAAGAGTGCATATTTGAGTGGATCTATATTTTTATGTGTAGCAGAAGAGATTGGAGCAATGAAATATGGTTTTTCTCTCTCAAAACCAAGTGTTTCATCTGCACTTTGCTGAATAAAATACGGTAACGCAGTATCAAAGTCAAATTCACTCTGCTTGCTTGGAGTAACTCCTGACATCTTAATAAAATTCGTCACTAAATTCTCAATATCTTCCAATGGAACAATATCTGCACGAGTCAATGCTATTGCATATTTTGAAGTTTCAAATTTTTCTGAAAAAGAAGCTACCTCATCTTTAAGAACCTCTATCTGCTCTTTCAAATCACGATATGAAGCCAAATCAACCATAAAAAGGAGTGTTTTTGTACGCTCAATATGACGAAGAAACTTGATACCAAGCCCTTTACCTTCATGTGCCCCACCGATAATTCCGGGAATATCCGCCATTACAAACGACTCATAATCTCCAATATTTATCTGACCGAGCTTTGGTGTGAGTGTTGTAAACTCATAGTTTGCAATCTCGGGACGGGCATTTGATATCGTCGAGATGAGTGTTGATTTTCCAACATTTGGAAAACCGACAAGTCCAACATCGGCAATAAGCTTCAAATCAAGCTTGATTGTACGCGTTTCTCCCTTTTGACCTGGTTGTGCATAGGTTGGTCTCTGGTTTGAAGGGGATTTAAAGTGTGTATTTCCAAGTCCACCCTTTCCACCTTCTAAAAACTTTACCTCTTGAGTATCTTCAACCATATCGAGTAAAACTTCACCTGTTTCGGCATCAATTATCTGCGTTCCGGGCGGTACAACAATAACTTTTTTAGCACCTGATTTTCCTGTACAGTTTGAACCCTCACCATGACGGCCGTTATCTGCTTTTATGTGCATCTTTCTTTGAAAATGTGAAAGTGTATGTGTATTATTGTCACATCGAAACCAGATGTCACCGCCTTTTCCGCCATCTCCGCCATTTGGACCACCATTGAGTACAAATTTTTCACGACGAAATGCTACACATCCTGACCCACCTTTACCTGATGAGACTGTTAATTCGACACTATCTGCAAACATTTTTTGATCCTTTTTATAGAGATTATTATACCTAAAATCTCTTCAAGCTTATTTGAAATCTGATTTAATCTTGTTTAACCAAAAAAATTAAGCCACTCTTTCATCTTTTTTTCATATCCTATCTCTTTGAGATCGACAAAATGCAATGGTTTTGTTAAATAATCCTGCTTTACATAACCGCCAAAGTCATGTGGAGAGAGATATCCCTCGTTTTGTTGCCTGATGCTCTTTGGAATCTCTAAAATTAAACCATCTCTAACGACTTGAAGTGCTTTATTTATCGCTAAATATGCCGAATTAGACTTTGGTGAAGCACAAAGATAAATAACAGCCTGCGCTAAAACAATTCTTGCCTCAGGATAACCAATCTGCTTTACGCTTGTTAGTGTTGAAGTTGCAAGTGTTAAGGCTTGGGGATTGGCATTGCCCACATCTTCGCTCGCAAGTATAATCAAACGGCGTGCTATAAAATCAGCACTCTCCCCTCCATCAATCAGCCTTGCAAGATAATAGATGGCGGCATCAGCATCACTGCCGCGAATTGATTTGATAAGCGCTGAAGTCAAATCATAATGTACACCCGCTTCGTTACTTCCAGCCTGTAGAGCATTCGGGCGTAAAGATTTCAGCAAATTTAGTGTTACCTCCGTACTAACGGCAACTGCAAACTCCAGAAGTTTTAACATAGCCCTTGCATCACCGCCGCTTGAGGCTATTAGGTACTCTTTTGCATCTTTATTAAGTATTAATTTTTCTTGATTTATAGCTTTTTCTAAAAGTTGCTCAAGCCCTGCGTGAGATATAGAAACAAGCTCAAAAAGCATAGAGCGGGAACGAATAGCAGATGTGAGTGAAAAGAGAGGATTCTCTGTAGAAGCACCGATAATAAGTACCGAGTTATTCTCCATTACGGGGAGCAATACCTCTTGTTGATTTTTAGAGAGTCTATGCACTTCATCAATAAATATCAAAGGTTTTTGTAAAGCATTGGCATACTCTTTAAATATTTTTCGTAACTCTTCAATCTTAAACGAAGTCGCATTTATCTCATAAAAAGGCATATCAAGTGTTAATGCAATAATACGAGCTAGTGAAGTTTTTCCAACCCCTGCCGGTCCATAAAAAAAGCTATGACCAAGTGCGCTCTTTTCACATAGTGTCCGAAGTGGAGCACCCACTTGCGTGAGATGCTCCTGTCCTTCTATGTCGTCAAAAGATGCAGGTCGAAGCAGATAGGTAAAATCCAAGTTTTACTCTTTTTCTTTAGAGACTCTGGCTTTCTCTTTTGCCTTGTGTTTCTCTTTTTTTAGAAATGTATGCAGAGCCGAATACTCACTGCGTGAGAGATAGCGGGTTTTACCCGTCGGAAGATTATTGAGCTCAATCTCTGCAAAACTCAAACGCTTTAGGTCAACAACTTCAGCTCCAAAGTGCGCAAAAAAACGACGAAGCTCACGGTTCTTCCCTTCTGAAAGTGCCACTTTCAACACTGAGTAGTTTGGCTGATTTTTCTGAATTTTATACCCGATAAAAGGCTTAAATTCCATCGACTTAATCTTAGAGTGTGAATGTGCGCCGGCTGTTGCATCTTCAAGATAGATACCGTTAAGCATTGCATCTTCCATATCGGGGGTTACTTCTCCTTTGATTTTAAGCTTATAGATTCTCTCTAAATCTGACTCCATCAAAGCTGTTGCTACACGAGAAGCATCCGTTAAAAGAAGTAGCCCCTCTGAAGCAAAATCTAAGCGCCCAACGGAAATAAAATGACGAAAATCTTTATGAAGTGAATCATAAATCGTTCTTCTTCCTTTTGGATCTGACTTTGCAACAATCTCCCCTTTTGGCTTATTGTAAACTATAACTGTATATTTCTCTTGAGGAGTTACCTGTTTTCCACTGATATAGATACTATCTCTACCCTCTTCTATCTGCGTGGCAGGGTTCATCTCTATCTCACCGTTAACACGGACATAGCCATCCTGAACGGCACGGTCAGCCTCTCTGCGTGAATAGGTTGAATAGTGTGCTATATATTTATTTAATCTCATTGTTTTATGAAATTCCTTTTTCTATCAGGGTATGAATATGAAGCACCCCTTTTATCTTTTTATTTGTATCTGTTACGACTAAAAGCTGTATCTTTTTTTCTTCTATTAAAACAAGTGCATCGCTTGCAAGCATCTCTTCGTCGTCTATAGAGAGCGGTTTTTTTGTTGCATACCGCAATACGCTATCGTCAAGTGAAAAATTTTCACTAAGCAGTGCGCGACGGACATCACCATCACTCATCAGTGCTATAAGTTGCCCCTCTTTGTCGGCTATAAGTGCCGTGCCAAGTCGTCCTTCACTGATGGTCAAAATCACATCTTTTACTTTTGTATCTTTACCGATAAGCGGGAGATTCTCTGTTTGCATTAGGTTCTTTACTTTTACAAAAAGTTTTTTACCCAATGCACCTCCTGGATGAAAAGAGGCGAAATCAGACTTTTGAAAATTACGCGCCTTCATCAAACAGACTGCAAGTGCATCACCGAGAGCAAGCGTCAGTGTTGTTGAACTTGTCGGCGCAATATTAAGCGGGCAGGCCTCACGCTCAACCGAAACCTTTATGATCAAATCGCTATATGCTCCAAGTGTTGCACTCTCATTGCGTGTCATCCCAATAAGCGGTACATTAAAACGCTTAATATGGGGAAGCATAGTGTTAAGCTCTTCGCTCTCTCCTGAGTAGCTAATCGCTAGCACCACATCATCACCTCCAATCATTCCTAAATCCCCATGCAGTGCTTCAGTTGGATGCAGAAAAAAACTTGGTGTTCCAGTTGAAGCAAAGGTAGCAGCCATCTTCGCGCCGATAAGCCCACTTTTACCGACACCGCTTACTATAAGTTTACCTTTGCAATTTAAAATCATCTCTACTGCTTTATCAAATTCATTACCGATTTTTTTCGAAGCTGCTTGAAGTGTGAAGGCTTCAATATTAAGTGCCTCTTGTGCAATTATTTTATAATTCATAGTCGCATTATACCTTTTTTATCAAGCCACTTGCAAATGTATGTAATCCTCAGTTGTCTTGACTATTTGGGATTGGTACAAATAACAAAGGAGCTATAGTGCTAACATTTGGCTAACAAATATTTTATATACTTTCACTACAAAATTTATTAGGAGACAAAATGAATACAATAGTAAAATTAAGTTTAGCATCAATATTGAGTGCTGGATTATTTACAGGATGTGGAAGCAGTAGCAGCAGTAGTAGCAGTGATGTTTTGACAACAACAGGTGACACAGTAGGGTATTTTATAGATTCAGCAGTTAAAGGTGCTCACTATAAAACAACTTCAGGCTTAGAAGGTGATACTGATGAATTTGGTAGATTTTCTTATAATATAGGTG
>JANEIH010000030.1 GCA_024513425.1 Sulfurimonas sp.
CATAAGAGTGTTGCTCTCCTCTTCGAACATATCTAAAGAGAGCTCATCAGTATCGAAAGTCTCCTCATGGTCATCATCTGCTACTGCTACAACTTCAGGCGTGGATACTTCAGGTTCTTGTGGTGCTGCTTTTGGCAGTTCTCTATCAAACAGATCGCTAGAGAGATTGTTTAGATGAATAATGTAAGCAGGTAAATCTGGATTGTCAGTTAAAAAGAGTGATGATACGGAGAGTGTAGCTTTAAAGGTTTTAGAATTAACACTAATAAGGACTTTTGACTCTTCGGGGATATCACCATAGCTGACAAAATCTATCCAGTGAACATGTTTGAAGTTGTGTACATATCCGGGTCTCTTTACAAACAGGTCGGCAAAATCTGTTATCTCTGCACGCAATTCTGAGAGCGTATTAAAACCTAAAGTCTTTAAATCTTTCTCATCAATTCCTAAAAACTCTTTTTGAAAATTATAAATCAGCATATTTTCACCCTCTTAATCTTATGTTTCAACTATTTTTTTGTATATGTCTCTTCATTCTGGGATAACTAAAATTATCGCAAATATATCATAAAGGAGTGAAAAAAAAACTTAGTTATAAAATTTTTTGATAATTTTTGCATCTTTTTGATTTAAAACAGTACTAATCTCCTCAATAGTAAGCTTTTTTAAACTTTCAAATGTTCCGAAATGATTGAGTAGCTTTTGAATTTTAGCAGGTGAAATTCCTTGTAAACTTAAAAGTTTACTCTCTTGATCAAGTTTAAGTTTTGTCTTTTTATGAAAACCAATAGCTGTGCGATGTGCTTCATCACGAAGCTTTTGAACCCATTGCAGACGCTTGTCGCTCTCTTTGAGCCGAAAAATATCCTCTTTTGTATAAATGATATCTTTTGCTTTGCCTTTTGCACGATGTGCTTTTGCATCAACTTTCTCTTTTGAAATAGCAATAACATCAAGCCAAACACCATTAGATTCTAAAATCTCCAAAGCGAGTTTAAGTAGAGTCGCTCCGCCGTCTAGTATCCACAAATCAGGCGGGGAACTCTTTTTAAAACTCTCCACTCTGCGTGATAGAAGCTCTCTCATCTGACCATATTCATCTCTTGCTTCTAAGTGATAGATTCGGTAGGATTGTTTATCAAATTTGTCATTTTCATAAACAACCATAGCTCCAACAGTAGCGACACCTGACATATGCGAATTGTCAAAAATCTCAACTCTGTAAGGTGTTTTTTCTAAAAGACACAGCTCCTCTATCTCTTTTAAAATTCCCTCATCTTTAAACTTTGACTCTTTTTTGAGCATCTCTTCGGCATTTAGCAGCGCCAATGCAGTTAGATCTTTTTTCTTCCCTCTTTTTGGTACCATAAGCAGTGCTTTTTTCTTAAAAACATAGCTGAGATGCTCTTGAATAAGCTCTCTATCTTCAAAAGATTCTGCAAGTAAAATAGGAGCTATAATAGGCGGTCTCTCATCTTTATAAAAATCAAGTAAAGCACGCGAATAGAGCTCATTTGCATCGAAGCCCTCACGCAGGTTGATAATAGCGTGTGAGGAGGAGATGATTTTACCGTGACGCATAAAGATTCTTGTAAGTGCCGCCTTTTGTGCAGTATGGGCAATTGCAAAAATATCATAATCCTCATTTGTTGCAAAATCTATCTCACTCTTTATCTCTGAACGGCTTATTTTTTCAATTCTGTCACGCAGTTCTGTGGCCTCTTCAAAACGCAACTCTTCAGCATAAAACTCCATTTTCTTTTTCAGCTCTTTAATCAAAAGTTTTTTATTTTTGATGAGTTGTGTAGCTCTATCTATCTCTTTTTGATAACGCTCTTGTGAGACTGGCAACTCACATGGACCGAGGCATTTGTCTATCTGATAATAGAGACAGAGTTTTTTCGACTTTAAGCAGCCTTTTTTTTGAACAAGTTTTGTTATCTCTTGAATAGAGTTTAAAATATCTCTAGCCCCAATACTATAGGGTCCGTAGTAGCTAATCTCTCTGCTTTTAATAATTTTGCGTGTAATATCAAATCGTGGAAATTTTTCGGCGTTGTCAATATAGATGTAAGGGTATGTTTTATCATCACGCAACAAGATGTTGTATTTAGGATTGAGCTGTTTAATGAGTGAATTTTCTAAAATAAGAGCGTCATGTTCGCTTTTTACAACAATATAGCTCAAAGATACAGTCTGCTCCAACATCTTTATAATGCGTATCGAAAGGTTTGGATTTGGGCGTAGCTTGGGAGTAAAAAGCCAATAGTTTTTGACTCTATTACTGAGATTTTTAGCTTTTCCTATATAAAGTAGTTTTCCGTTTTTGTCGAAATACTGATAGATACCGGCAGAGTCTGGGAGTTTTTGAATACTCTCTTTAAGATTCATGAAGCTCTTTTATAATATTTTGAATAGACTCTAAAAGCTCACGCAAATTCGCATCTTCTGTTGTGATTTCAAATGCTCCTGTCGCACGCTCAGGATAGTTTTGCGGTTCGTTTTGCTTCTCTTGAGTGTTTTTATGCAAAGGGGTGTGTGTTACAAATGCTTTAATATCATTAATTGTAAAGCCCTCGCACTCTTTTGGCTCGATATACTTTAAAGCACTTTTAATGCTTTGTATATTATTATCAAACTCTTGTTTGGCACATGGATGGTTCAATACAAAGAAAAGTGTATCGTTTTTTATGTAAGCAAACTTAACCATTTTTTGCAGTGGTGCCGAAAAACTGAGGCGTATGGTCTCTATACACTTAAAACGAGATAATTTAGAAAATTGAGGTCGATTTTGAATAGAATTAATAATATCACAAGCGCTTTTCATCTGGTAATTATAGCAAGCTTTTTATTAAGTTTGAGTGCTTGTGGATATAAAGCACCGCCATATTATCAAGAGGATGCGCCAAAAGGCGATAATAATGTTGCATTTCATTATAAAAAGAGAAGTTTTAAGAGCAATGAAACGAATACGAGTTGCAGATAATGTTTCATTATGATGTAATTATTGTCGGTGCCGGTGTAGCAGGACTTTATGCTGCTATGAATTTTCCTCGTGATAAAAAAGTACTGCTAATAAACAAACGACAAACTTTTAAATGTAATACTTTCTACGCACAGGGCGGTGTAGCTCTAGCACGCGATACAGCAGATGTTCCTATGCACATCCAAGATACACTCTTAGCCGGTAATGGTCTGTGTGACAGAGAGGCTGTTGAGCTTTTAAGTAAACACTCCCGTGAAGCTATTGATCATTTGATAAAGAATGGTTTTGAGTTTGACAGGGATGAAGAGGGCAATCTGCTCTACACAAGAGAAGCGGCACACTCATGCGAGCGAATTTTGCACGCAGGCGGCGATGCGACCGGACGCTATCTACATCACTTTTTGCTCCAACACAATCCTCACGCAATGCTCAGTGATGCGCGTGTTGTTGATCTGCTCATCGAAGATGCAGAGTGTTACGGCGTAACAGTATTGAACCATAGAGAGAGCTATAATCTCTATGCAAAAGATGTCATTATAGCAAGTGGCGGTGTAGGTTCACTTTATGAGTACCATACAAACGCACCTTGCATCAGTGCCGATATTCAAGGTCTCTGCGTGATGAAGGGCATTGAACTAGACCGCATGGAGATGTTGCAATTTCATCCGACTGTCTTTGTTGATGCTACAGGCGCACAGAAAATGCTTTTGACCGAAGCGCTACGGGGTGAAGGTGCGACAATAGTAGATGAAAACGGTAAGCGTTTTTTGTTTGAGTATGATGAACGAGGGGAGCTTGCTTCTCGTGATATCGTCTCCAAATCAATTTACAAATACAAAAAAAAGAGAGGATTGCGTGTCTATTTAAATTTAGAGAATTTTGAAGAAGAGTATTTTGCACATCGTTTCCCAAATATCTATAAAAACCTGCGTGCGCTTGGTTATACGGTACCAAAAGATAGGGTGCCGATCTCTCCAGCATTTCATTATGCCATAGGAGGCATAAAAACCGACCTGCGTGCACGAGTCTCAAATGTGAAAAATCTTTATGCTATCGGTGAAGTTGCCTCAACAAGAGTCCATGGTGCAAACAGACTTGCATCAAACTCACTCTTAGAGGGTCTTGTTTTTGCAAAAATAGCAGTTGATACTATTATGCAAAATAAAAACGAAAAGAAATTTCAGGAATTTACACTCAGTGATGAGGTAATGAGTTTTAAAGATGACAAGGCAAAAAAGAATCAACTGCGTCATATTATGTGGGAAAATGTGTCAATTATTCGAACAAAAAGTGGATTAAATGATGCTTTAGAGACAATTAATACTCTTTTAAATGAAAAAATTGGTAAACTACTCAAATTTCGTTTATTGACAGCAAGAGAGATAGTGCTCTCGGCATTAAACAGAAGCGAATCCATAGGGGTTCATACAATACAAAAGGAGAAGTAATGGAACACAATTCGGTTACGGAAGGTGCCCTCAAGGCACTAGAGCATACAGCAACAGATATAAATCTAGCCACAACATGGGTTGGATGGCTTAGTTTAGCTGTATTTATTATAGCGTACTATTTTATAGCAACAGAAGAGAGATATGAGGTAAACAAAGCTAAACCTGCACTGTTTGCAGGTACTTTAATGTTTATGCTTATAGGTATCTATTTTGCATTTAATGGATTGAGTCCTGATCATCTCCATAGTGAATTGGAGAATCTAATTCTTGAAATTGCAGAGATTTTCTTCTTCTTGTTTGTCGCTATGACATACATTGAAACGCTTGTTGAGCGTGGTGTTTTTGATTTGATGAAGTATAAACTTGTCTCAAAAGGATATACATATAAAAAACTTTTCTGGTTAACAGGATTTTTAGCATTTTTTATCTCTCCCGTGGCAGACAACTTGACAACTGCACTCATCCTCTCAACAGTACTTTTTACAATTGACAAGAGAAATATAGCTTTCTTGGTTCCAGGTGCTATCAATATCGTCGTAGCTGCAAATGCCGGTGGTGCTTGGTCACCATTTGGCGATATCACAACACTAATGACATGGACAGCCGGTAAGGGTGAGTTTATAGACTTCCTCTATCTCTTCCCTGCATCATTTTTAGGTTGGGCAGTAACAGCGTTCTTGCTTGCCATATCAGTTCCTGATGGCGAACCTGCGTTTGATGCTACAACAGAGTCAAAACCTGTAGTACAAGATGGCGGTATGGGTGTTGTTTATCTCGGCGTAGGAACGATTATAATTGCGGTTCTTGGACATCAATTCTTTCATTTCCCTGCAATGTGGGGTATGATGTTTGGCTTGGCACTGTTAAAACTCTACTCAGTTACTCTAGAAAAAGGCGGAAGAAATACTTTCAATATCTACATCAATATGCAAAAAATAGAAAATGATACACTTCTTTTCTTCTTTGGTATTCTTTCGGCTGTAGGTGCACTACACTTCTTAGGTTTCTTAGAGTATATTCATGATCTCTATGGCATGATAGGTTCAACTTCGGCAAATATTGGAGTTGGTTTTCTTTCAGCTATTGTTGATAATGTACCTGTAATGAGTGCAATTTTAAAATCATCTCCCGAGATGGGAATTGATCAGTGGATGCTTGTTACTATGACAGCCGGCGTTGGCGGTAGTCTTATTGCTTTTGGTTCTGCTGCAGGTGTTGGTGTCATGGGTCGTCTTCGTGGTATCTATACATTTGGAAGCCATATGAAACATGCTTGGACTATTTTAGTAGGCTACATTGTCTCTGTATTTATTTGGTATATTCAATTTGAATTAATGGGACTCTATTAACGCTTCGCCTATAAGCTCAGAGTTGAATTCTGAGCTTATATCTTCTAAACAAATTAAATCTTAATCTTGATTTTGCTATTCTTTTACACCTACTTATAATTTTTAAAGGCATTTATATGACAAATGTTAGTATCATCATTTTAGATTTCGGTTCTCAATACACACAACTTATCGCGCGTCGTCTGCGTGAAGATAAGATATATTGTGAAATTCTTCCTTACTACACAAAAGTAGAAGATATTAAAACAAAAAATCCTAAAGGTGTCATCCTCTCTGGCGGTCCATCTTCTGTATATAATGAAAATGCTTATGAGGTAGATCAGGGTATCTACTCTATGGGTGTTCCTGTTCTTGGAATATGCTATGGCATGCAGAGAATTGCAGTTGATTTTGGCGGTAGTGTAATTCCATCTGATTATCATGAGTATGGAAAAGCAGAGCTTAATATTATTGGATATCCCAATAATGTATCTCCTCTTTTTGCAGAGTGTGATAACAATCATATCGTTTGGATGAGTCACTCCGACAGAGTTGAGACGCCTCCTGAGGGTTTTAAAGTTATTGCAACTTCGGACAACTCTCCATATGCAGCAATTGCAAATGATGAAAAGCGTCTCTATGCAATGCAGTTTCACCCAGAAGTTCAACACTCTGAGGAGGGCTACTTGATGCTTCGTAATTTCGCAAAAAATATCTGTGGTGTTACGGAAAAATGGAAAATGGAGCATTTCTTAAAAGAACAAATCGCTAAAATCCGTGAGCAAGTTGGTGATGGGAAAGTACTTTGCGGTCTTAGTGGTGGCGTTGACAGTTCCGTAGTTGCTGCTATGCTTTATGAAGCGATCGGGGATCAACTTATTCCTGTTTTTGTAGATAACGGACTTTTACGCAAAGGTGAGCGTGAGCAGGTTGAACAGGTATTTAAAATCAATCTTAAAGTACCTTTGGTTGTTGCAAATGCAAGTGAACTTTTCCTTTCTCGTTTGGCATGCGTTGAAGATCCTGAAGAGAAGCGTAAAATTATTGGTCATACATTTATTGAGATTTTTGAACAAGAGGCAAAAAAACATGAAGGTATTAAATTTCTTGCACAAGGGACACTCTATCCGGATGTTATTGAGTCTATTTCGGTAAACGGTCCATCTGAAGTTATCAAATCACATCATAATGTTGGTGGACTTCCCGACTGGATGGATTTTGAACTCATTGAGCCTCTGCGTGAGCTTTTTAAAGATGAAGTACGCAAAATAGGTCTTGAACTTGGTCTTCCAGAATCTATGATTAACCGACATCCATTCCCTGGACCGGGACTTGCAATTCGTATCATGGGTGATGTAAATCCAACTGACTTAAATCTTCTGCGTGAGGCAGATCTTATTTTGCTTGATGAGCTTAAAGCAAGCGGATACTATGCAAAAACATGGCAAGCATTTGCAGTGCTTTTAAATGTAAAATCAGTTGGCGTCATGGGAGATAACCGCACTTATGACAATACTGTTTGTGTGCGTGTCGTTGAAGCGGTGGATGGAATGACAGCAACATTTGCACATTTACCGCATGATTTGCTTGAGAGAATTTCAAGAAGAATTATTAATGAAGTAGATGGGATCAACAGAGTTGTTTACGACATCTCTAGCAAACCGCCGGCAACTATTGAGTGGGAATAGAGTCAATTTTACTCTATAAAAAGAAGTTGATATGACAAATAAGAAAATTTATCTTTTTTCCATCTCTTCACATCCCGATACCATCAATATTGGCTCACTGGACATTACCTTTTTTAAACCCAATATTGATTTCTCAAAATATGATGGTTTAATTATCACCTCTAAACAAGCTAGTAAAGTGTTGATGCAATATAAAAAAGAGGAGTATCTGCATCTATCTGCTCTGTGTGTTTCTATGCAAAGCGCCAAATCTTATGAAGCTTTAGGTGGCAAAGTTTTAGATATTGGAGGAGGCTATGGAGACAATCTTGAGAGTAAAATAAAATCTTATCCAAAAGAGAAAAAATGGCTCTATCTAAGAGCTAAAACCGTAGCATCTAATTTTGTTCAAATATGTAGAGATGAAGGCTATAGAATTGATGAGAGCATAGTCTATGAAAGTGACTGCTCCTCAGCCATAAGTGAAGTGCAAGTTGAAGATGATGCAACACTCATCTTTACCTCCCCGTCAAGTGTAAAATGTTATTTGAAAAATCATACTTTTGAAGAAAAACAGAGTATCATTGTCATTGGAAAAACAACGGCAGAGGCACTTCCTACAGGGGCAAATTACATCTTATCCGATAAAACGAATATAGAAAGCTGTATAACAATAGCAAAAGAGCAATTTCTAAAATAATTTCAAGCAAATTTTTAGTATAATATTTCATATAGTCTGAGTAGTTCGTGTCAGCACATATATGAGGGTTCTACATATTCATAATGTGAACAAGTAGAGCTAGCGTGTGTCGATGATCTCGCTTGATGTTATATTGACTCTGCCAATGAGACTGTCGCCGTCAGCTAGTTCTCTCTTCACCCAAATTCGGCTTTTAGAACCAAGCCAATAGTGTGACGGCTACTCGGGTTATATAAGATAACTCTAAAGAGTTTACTTAGAGTATAAAAGTACCTTAAGTAAACTTTTTTATTCACATGGAGAATTAATGAAGATTTTAATACTTGGCAGTGGCGGACGCGAATACTCAATAGCTCTTGCCATTGCAAATGAAAATGCAGAGCATGAGCTCTTTTTTCAACCCGGTAACGGTGCCACAGATGAGTTAGGAACAAATTTAGATATTAAAGATTACAATGATCTAGCTATATTTGCAAAAGAGAATGCAATTGAGCTGACGATTGTAGGGCCCGAGGCACCACTTGTTGATGGTGTTGTCGATATCTTCAAAGCAAATGGTCTGACTATTTTTGGACCAAGTAAAGAAGCAGCACGACTAGAGGGTTCAAAAGTCTATATGAAAAACTTCTTGGCAAAGTATGATATCCCAACTGCTCGCTATATTGAGAGTGACTCAATTGAGGAGCTTTTTAAATTTACAGATACCCTAGAGGCACCAATCGTTGTAAAAGCAGATGGGCTTTGTGGCGGCAAAGGTGTTATTATTGCACAAAGTCATGATGAGGCAAAAAAAGCAATCAGTGAGATGCTTAGTGGTAAAAGTTTTGGAGATGCTGGAAAAAAAGTAATCGTTGAAGAGTTTTTAGATGGTTATGAGCTCTCTATGTTTGCCGTATGTGACGGGAAAGACTACATTTTACTTCCAGCTGCACAAGATCATAAGCGTATAGGCGATGGCGATACAGGACCAAATACAGGTGGTATGGGTGCATATGCCCCAACACCTTTAGTCGATGAAGAGCTTTATCAAAAGGTTAAAGATAGAATCATTCGACCAACTTTAGATGGTATGCAAAAAGAGGGTGCGCCGTTTGAGGGTGTCCTTTTTATTGGAATTATGGTCGTTAAAGGCGAACCGATTACTTTAGAATTTAATGTTCGTTTTGGAGATCCTGAATGTGAAATTTTAATGCCACTTATGACATCTTCTGTTGTAGATATGTTCTATAAAGCAGCGGCAAACCGTCTCAATGAGATAAAAGTAGAATTTTCCAACCGGTATGCCGTAGGTGTGGTTATGGCAAGTGAAAACTATCCATACAGTTTATCAACTCCGGCAGAGATTATTTTAGATGATATACACCATGAAGAGGTCGCAAAATATACACATATCTCTTTTGCAGGGGTGAGCCGTGAAGATAGTAAACTTTATGCAACAGGCGGGCGTGTTCTCGTATGCATTGGTCTTGGAGATAGCATTAAAAAGGCACGCGACAGAGCATATCTGCGTTGCGGGCAGGTGCATTTTGCCGGTAAAAAATTTCGCAGTGATATAGCCTACCGTACGCTTTAGGAGAATTTTTTGAATGAAGAGATAGAGAATGCACTGCATCGTGAGGGTTTGATACTAGCTAATATCAACAAAAGAGTAGTGGCTTTTTTTATTGATGAGATATTGCTCTCTTTTCTTCTGATTATTGCGATTTCAGACTCATTTTCCAATGCCAAAACGGCAGAAGAGATGATCATACTTACAAATAACTTTATGCCTGAATATCTGATAATGGGGATAGTGTATCGGACATTTTTTGTTATACAGTATGGTGCTACACTTGGTAAAATCGCTATGAAAATTCGAGTTATTGAGATAACAACGCTACAAAATCCCTCTTTTTTATGTTCACTTAACCGTGCAATTTTTCATGTTATCAGTGAGATATTTTTCTATCTGGGATTTTTATGGGGAGTGATAGACTCTAGTCGTCAGACCTGGCATGATAAAACTGCAAAAACTTTGGTTGTCAATGCTTAGACTCTTTTTTATTCTCTTACTTTCGATCATATATCTGTCTGCTGAAGATAAGGTAGAGATTTATGCTTCAAAACTCAGTTCACATAATGAAATCATCAATGTTTCCGGTGGAGTATCTATTATGTATAGAGATTATATTATTACAGCAGACAGAGCAATATATAATAAAAAAACGGGTGACTTGGAACTCTTTGGAAATATACGCGCCAATCACGCAGGTAGATATAAAACCCTTGAGAAGTATGTCAAATTAAATATTGCCAAAAAAGAGTATCTTTTTCAACCTTTTTATATGGTTGACAATAAATCAGATGTCTGGATGAGTGGCGATGAGGGTAGGGTAATCAAAGAAAAGATAGGTATAGCATCAGGTGTTATAAGCGGATGTAACCCGATTGATCCGTTTTGGACGATGGAGTTCTCATCATCTGATTATGACACAGAGTCGATGTGGATAAATCTGTACAATATGCGTTTCTATATCTACGGTATTCCGGTTCTTTATGCTCCTTATGTTGGATATTCACTAGATACTACGAGAAAAACAGGTCTTTTAAAACCCTCTATCGGACTTCCTAATGATGAAGGTTTTTACTACCAGCAACCAATATATATCGCTGCGAAGAATTGGTGGGATTTGGAACTACTACCGCAGATTAGAACTTCACGCGGAACAGGTATTTATGCAAAATTTCGTTTTATAGACTCTAAAGTTTCCCATGGTGCAATTAAGGTGGGATATTTTAAAGAAAAAAAGGATTATTTTTTAAAAAATAATCTCCAAAACAATAGACACTATGGATTTGATATCAAGTATGACAATAGAGACTTTTTAAATCTTTGGAGCGGTTATGATTTTTCTGGACAATCCGGGCTTTATGTGGATGTCAATCATATGAACGATGTTGACTATATCAACCTAGAAAATGGAGATATAACCGATACGGCAACGGCGACACAGATTCTCTCGCGTGCTAATATTTTTTACAATACCCGAAAGAACTATTTTGGTGCATATTTGAAATATTATCAAGATTTAACACTCGATAATAATGAAAACACTTTACAAAAACTTCCGACTGTTCAGTACCACTACTATTTGAATACACTGCTAAAAAATCATCTTTCATACTCACTTGATATAAAAAGCAACAACATTCGCAGAGAGACAAACAACAAAGCAGTTCAAACAGATATTAATCTTCCTGTAACCTTACAGTCTTCTTTTTTTGATGAGTATCTTACCGCTTCATACACTGCAAATCTTTATATGCAACACTCTGCTTTTAGCGGGAAAGATTCACGAACGACTTTTGATTACAGAGATGGATACTATGCACGAAACTATCATACAATCAGTATCGCTTCACAACTGACAAAACCGTATAAAAATTTCAGCCATATTATTGGTTTGAGTATGACCTATAATCGTTCAGCATGGAGTCAAGAGAGTGGATTTTATGAAGATAACTCAAAATATTGTTCAGATATAGCAAATGCAACGGATCCAGATTATGATACACGATGTGAGTTTTATGATATTGCAAACATAGATAATGCAGCAGAACTGAAATTTACACAATATCTGTATGACAAACAGGCAAAAGAGGTGCTTTATCATAGATTGGCACAGCATATATCATACTCTTCAAATGCAAATCGTTACGGAGAACTCGAAAATGAACTTGATTATAAAATCAATACCCATCTCTCCTTTTATAACAATATGTTCTACAGCTATAATCAAAACAGATTTTCAAAAGTATTTAATAAGATCTCTCTTACAAATTATGGAACGACACTGTATCTTTCACATCTCTATAAAAATAGTTTTATTGATCCTCAGACAAAGAGTGACCCTTTGAGATATACAAGTTATCTAACTTTAAACACAGAGTATAAATACAATAGACACTACTCTTTTTTGGCACTGTGTAATTATGATTTGGAATCACGCGAGAAGAAAAGTATGTCAATAGGATTTATGTATAAGAAAAGATGTTGGGACTTTGGTATAAAATATAGTGAGAATAACAGACCGATTTTGACACAGAGTGGAAAGTCATCGATATATGACAAATATATCTATATAACAATTGTCTTAAAACCATTGATGCAGCCAAGTAAAAACAGCTCATTTATTGCGTATAGACTGCCAAACAAACAGACAAATTAGGAAAGAAATATGCAAAAATATAAACATATACTCCAAGACAGAGAAGATGCGGCTACAAGACTAATCGATATTATGCCGATGCAAAATCTTAAAGAAGAAGAGTGGAATATTGTAGCGGTATCGAAGGGTGGATTGGAGTTTGGCTCTTATATCAAAGATGGGCTCAAAAACTCTTTGGAGATTCTCTTTTTAGAAGCGATTATGGCTCCAAATAATCCTGAATGTGAAGTAGCGCGTGTAAGCGAGACAGAAGAGATAGTACTCAATGAAAATCTTATTGATGCCTTTAATATTCAATATGATTATATCTATGGTGAAGCACATAGAAAGCATGAAGAGGATATACTCAGCCATATATATCAATATCGAAAAGGTCAGCCTTTTCCATCCATGCAAAATCAAGTGGTTTTGCTTGTGGATGAGGGGAGCGAAACAGGTACAAAATTTATGACAGCACTCAAAACCGTTCTTGCACAAAAGCCAAAGGCAGTCTATATTGCTGTTCCGGTTCTTCCTAAAGATGTGTTGGAAGTGTTAGAGACTTTTGTAGATGATATCTTTTTTCTATATGACATTGATGATTATGTAGAGACAGATCTGTACTACAAAAATTTAGAAAAGATAGATGATAGAAATATTGAGAAAATACTAGAGGAAAACAGATGAAATATGATGTAGAGTTAAATTTAGAAAACAGGGAAGAGGCGTATAGTTTCAGATACATTGCAAAACAGGCAAATGGAAGTGCATGGTTAAAATCAGGCAAAACGGTTATTCTTGCGACAGTAGTTATTGATGAGACTGAAGTAGTAAAAGATGACTTTTTACCGCTTACCGTACAGTATATAGAAAAGACATATGCCGCGGGAAAAATTCCGGGAGGATTTTTCAAGCGTGAGACAAAGCCAAGTGATTTTGAAACATTGACCTCTC
This sequence comes from Sulfurimonas sp., assembly GCA_024513425.1. GTDB lineage: Bacteria > Campylobacterota > Campylobacteria > Campylobacterales > Sulfurimonadaceae > Sulfurimonas. Next base: position 13,274 of record JANEIH010000030.1, read on the forward strand.
GTATAGTTGACAGAAGTCTGCGTCCGCTTTTTCCAAAAGGTTTTGGACATCCAACGCAAATTACGATTATGGTTTTCTCGGCTGAGAGTGAATCTGATATGCAGGTTTTAGCACTCAATGCTGCTTCGGCTGCGTTGTATGTTTCAGACATAAACATTAACAGAAGCGTATCTGCTGTTCGTGCCGCAAAAATTGATGGGGAGTTAATTTTAAATCCAACACTCACGCAACTCAAAAATTCAACACTTGATCTATATCTCTCAGGGACAAAAGAGGAACTCTTGATGATTGAGATGCGTTCAATCGGTAGTGAAAATATTGAAATCGAAGAGATTCCAGAACCTGTACTAGATCCTATTATGAACCCATCTATCGGAACGATTGTTCTCCCACAGCATATATCAAATGCCATAAATGAAGATGAGCTTATTGAAGTGTTAGATAGAGCAGAAAAGCTACTTTTCGCTACCAATATAGAGTATGAAACAGCTTTTGAACCATACCGAAAAGATATTAAACCACTAGAATTAAAAACGCACCAACCCAATAATGAAATGGTAGAATATGTAAGAGAGAATCATTTAAGCGATATTAAATATGCCCTTGCACAAATGGCAAAATCAGAACGCTCAACTGCTCTGCGTGAGCTTCGCAAAAATATTATTGTTTCTAAGAAAGAGTGGGCAGATGTTACACTTGAGTTAGAGCTAAAAGATGCCATTGAGGCTGTTAAGCGAGAGTTTGTAAGGGCACAGATTTTAAATGAGAGAGTTCGTGCCGATGGCCGTGCTTTAAATGAAGTAAGACCTATTAGCATCGATACAAATATATTACCCGCTGCACACGCTTCATGTCTCTTTACTCGAGGTCAAACACAAGCACTTGTTGTCCTCACTATGGGTGGGTCAAAAGATGCACAGATGTTTGAAAGTCTCACCGATAAAGGCACACAAAATGAGAACTTTATGGTGCATTATAACTTTCCAGGTTTTTCAGTTGGCGAAGCAAGCCCGATTATGGGAACAAAAAGACGTGAACTCGGTCACGGCAACTTAGCTAAACGCGCGCTAGAACCGATCGTAAATCTTGACGGGCAGACTATTCGCTTGGTCTCAGAGATTTTAGAGAGCAACGGTTCCTCTTCAATGGCTACAGTATGCGGCGGTTATCTAGCCCTTCGAGCAGCAGATATAGATACAAGCGATACGGTTGCTGGAATTGCGATGGGAATGGTAAGCAATGGCGACAAATATGCAATTCTATCAGATATTATGGGGCTTGAAGATCACGATGGTGATATGGACTTTAAAGTAACCGGCTCAAAAGAGGGCATCACTGCTATGCAGATGGATATCAAACTCGGTGGTATTTCACTTGATATTCTTAAAGAGGCTCTTTATCAGGCAAAAGAGGGACGCAGTCATATTATAGATATTATGCGAGAAGCTGAAGAGAAGATAGAGTTTAATGATGGTGTAATTCCCTCAACAGAGCATTTCCATATAGACCCTGGATTTATTGGGGAGATTATCGGTCAAGCTGGAAAAACAATTCGTGAGATCATTGAAAAGTTTGAAGTGGCGATTGATATTGATAAAAAAGATGGAAAAGTAAAAATTACCGGTAAGAATAAAGAGGGTGTTTATGGTGCAAAAACACACATTGAAAAAATTGTCAATACTCCAAAAAAAGAGAAGATAAAGTATGAAGTTGGAGGAGTCCATGACGGTGTTGTAAAGCGCATTGTTGATTTTGGTGCTTTTGTTGAACTTCCAGATGAGACTGACGGACTACTCCACATCTCAAAAATCTCTAAAGAGAGAGTGAATAATGTCAAAGATATACTGAGTGAAGGGCAAAAGATAAGAGTAGAGATCCTTGAGTTTAAAGGAAATAAAATTTCACTCGGTATGGCTGAGTAAGAAATTATTTAGTTGCAATTTGATACTCTTACATATAAAATCATACAAGGATAAAATTTGAAGATATCTCGAAGAAACGCACTTAAAATTTCAGCAGCAACGGTAGCTGCTACTGCACTTTCTGCATGTACAAAAGAGGAGATAAAAATTCCTAAAAAAGTACAACCGCTAAAATCATTTTTACCATTTCCAAAAACTGCTTCTCCTCGGGTTGTTGTTGTCGGTGGCGGATGGTCCGGTCTCTCTCTTGCAAAACAGTTAAAAATTGAAGCTCCTCAAGCTGAAATTATTTTAGTTGAACAGCGTTTTGAGTTTGTATCGTGTCCTATGAGCAACCTTTGGCTGGTCGATAAAATTGATCTGGAGTTTTTAACACATGACTATCTTCAGGGTGCTCGTAAGAATAACTACACCTATTTTCAAGCTTCTGTTTACGGCATAGATAAAGAGGCAAAAATCTTAAAAACTACCAATGGTAATATTGAGTACGACTATCTAGCTCTTGCTCCTGGAATTGATTATGATTACTCTTTTTGGACAGATGACAAAGTTCTTGAAAATAGACTCAGAAATGAGTATCCTGCTGCATTTAAGCCAGGAAGCGAACATATAACACTGCGTGAGAAAATTTTGAACTTCAAAGGCGGTAATTTTATCTTTACCGTTCCAGGTGGAAATTACCGCTGTCTTCCTGCACCGTATGAGAGAGCCTGTATGGTAGCAGACTATTTTAAAAGCAAAGGAATTAAAGCAAAAGTAATTCTTTTAGATGAGAATAATGACATTACGATTAAAGAGCATGGCTTTCATACCGCTATGAAAGAGTTGTATGCCGATTATTTAGAGTATGTGCCAAATGCAAAGATAGAAGAGATAGATTTAGATGAAAAAGTAGTAGTAACAGAGTTTGATGAATTTAGCTTTGAAGATGCATCATTTTATCCGCATGTCAGAGGCGGAAAACTCTTAGAGATGCTTGGGTTTGCAAAAGATACCATTTATAATAAAATGGAAGCAAATATTGACCCTTTTACTTATGAAGTAATAGGAGAAGAAAATATCTTTATCAGCGGTGATGCTCGCCCTATGGGCTTTTCAAAATCTGGAAACACCTCCAATACAGAAGCAAAATATGTTGCACGCCTTATTGCTAACAAAATCAACAAAGGGTCAAAAATTCAGTGGGAAACACCTGTGACCGTATGTATATCTTTAGTCTCCATACAACCAGAAAGAGGTATCTTTATTCATTCGGAGTATGCATACAACAAAAAGATCAATCAATTTGAATTTGCCACACCTCTAACAGATGAAATATGGAAAGGAAAACATGGGGAAAAGAATGCTGCAGGTGCTTATGATTGGGCAAATGCAATGTATTCGGATATGTTTAATTGAAAAGTAGTTTAAAGTACTTTTTATAAGAGAGCAGTTATAATTCGCCTATCAATTTCTAGTAGGGAAATCTAGGCATTTATGTTTAGGTTGCTTCATAATATAAAATGAGGTTACGCTATCCGAACGGATTGTAATAATTTTAAGGGATATACAATGAAAAAAATTCTTTTTCTTTTAGTAACATTTACTGCTGCTGCATTTGCTAACGATGGAGAAGTTGCAAACCAAACTCTTAAAGCATACTCTGTGCTTGCTGCTGGTTTAGCAATTGGTACTGCTGCACTTGGTGGAGCTATCGGTATGGGTAGCACAGCTGCCGCAACAATTGCAGGTACTGCTCGTAACCCAGGTTTAGGTGCTAAACTTATGACTACAATGTTCATCGCTATTGCATTGATCGAAGCACAAGTTATCTATGCACTTGTAATTGCGTTCATTGCTCTTTATGGCAACCCATATTTAGGATAATCTTTAAGAGTTCCCAAATAACCTCTCTTCCGTGCTTTTAGCACGGAGACTTTTAAACACGCGCAGGTGGTGGAATGGTAGACATGCAACGTTGAGGTCGTTGTGCTTTCGGGCGTGGGGGTTCAAATCCCCCTCTGCGCACCATTAACTCTAAAACCCCCTAAAATATAAACCTTAAGACACTTTTAAAATATACTGTGCAGTTTTTGTGTAGTAATGTTTT